>WJMB01000145.1 GCA_014728185.1 Candidatus Coatesiibacteriota bacterium | reverse complement strand
TCCCGGGCGGCGGAAAAGCCGTCCTCGTCGCGTTCCGGGGTGTCGATACCCAACAGGCGCACCTTGCCCGGCCCGTCGACCACGACGGTGTCTCCGTCGATGACGCGGCGGACGAAGTATTCGCCACAGCCGCCCGGCACCGGCTCGGGCGCGCGCTCCCGGGGCAGGTAGACCAAAACCAGGCCGACGACGGCGGCGGCGGCGACCAGGCTGAGCAGAAGTTTTGGGGCACGCGGTGAATCGGCCATGGAGGGTTCGTGGACGTTTCTCGGATAGGTGATTGTAACAGGTCCGTCGGCCGCTTTGCAGCGGGTCAACGTCTCAGTAGGGGGGCTTGGTGGCGCAGGGGGATAAATGGGACACCGCGCCGGGACTGATCCCCGAAACAACCAGGCGTTGGTTGGAGTATTCCCACCAGCCGACCGAGAGTACCCTCAGCGCTTGGCCTTGAGCGAGAAGCGGCGCTGGTCCTCCTCGGTCACCAGGCGGCCCCCGGAGAAGGCCAGGCTGTAGACCCGGCTGACCCCGGGTTCGTCCATGGTCACCCCGATCAGGGTGTCGGCGGCCTCCATGGTGCGCCGGTTGTGGGTGATCACCAGGAACTGGCTGCCGGCCAGGTGGCGGCGCAGCAGTCGCAGGTAGCGGTCGACGTTGGCGTCGTCAAGGGGGGCGTCGATCTCGTCGAGCACGCAGAAGGGGCTGGGCTTGACGGCGAAGAGGGCGAAGAGCAGGGCGATGGCCGTCAGCGCCCGCTCGCCGCCGGAGCGGGAGATCAACTCCTGGACGCCCTTGCCCGGCGGGCGGACGAAGATCTCCACCCCGGCCTCCAGGGGGTCGTCCTCGGTCAGCCCCAGGCGGGCCTCGCCGCCGCCGAAGAGCTCGCCGAAGGTGCTCTCGAAGTTGGCCGTGACCAGGTTGAAGGTCTCCAGGAAGCGCTCCGTGGCCTCGGCGTTGAGGCGGCGGATCGAGGCCTGGAGGTTTCTCGCCCCGGCGGTGAGTTCGTCGCGGCGCTCGCGCAGGTAGTCGCGGCGTTCGGTGGTCTCATCGTAGCTGCGTTGGGCGTGGAAGTTGAGCTCGCCCAGGCGGCGACGGCGCTCCTCGAGGCGGTCGATCTGCTTGCGCGCGGCGGCCAGGTCGAACTCGCCGGGTAGCTCGACCTCCTCCAGCTCGACTCCGGAGCGCTCCCGGGCCTCCTCGACCAGGCGCTCCCGCTCGGCGGTCTCACCGCGCAGCTCGAGCTCGAGCTCGCCCAGGCGGCGGCGCAGCTCATCGCGGCGTCCGCCGGCCTCGGCCCGCTTCTCCAGCAGGGTGCCAACGGCCTCCTGGGCCTCCTCCTGCTCCCGACGGAGCTTGAGCAGGGTCTGCTCCTCGTCGTCGCGGCCCAGGGTCAAACGGGCCAGCTCGTCGGTCAGCTTCTCGGTTTCCCTGTCGGCCTCGACGTCTTCGTCCAGCAGGCGCTCCAGCTCACGCTCGCGCTCGCGGCGGCGCGCCCCGGCGGCGGCGTGCTCCCGCTCAAGCCGCTCGAGTTCGCGCCGGCGGGTCTCTCCCTCCCCCTCGAGCCTGGAGAGTTGCAGGCGCAGTTCGGCGATCGCCTCGCGCTCCTTCTCCAGGCGGGCCTGAAGTAGATCCCGCTCGCGCAGCGCGGCGTCGTGCTCGGTCCGCAGGGCTTCCTCGTCGACCTCTTCGACCGCGTCCTCGACGGGTTCGTTTTCGTCGCCGGCGGCGGCGGCCAGGGCCTCGCGGCGGCGGACGATCTCGGCCAGACGCTCATCGATCTGCCCGAGTTCGGTCCGACGGGCCTCGAGGGCGTCGGTGGCGCGTTCCCGCTCCAGCCGGGCCTCGCCCAGTTGATCCTGCAGGCCGCCCAGGGAACTGCTGACGTTCTGGAACTCGTCGCGCAGCTTCTTCTCGCGGGCCGCGGCGGTGTCGTAATCGGTCTCCAGCTTGTCCAGGTTCTCGCGGAGCTGGTCCAGCTCGCGCTCCCGGCTCAGCAGGCCGCCCTCGCGACCGCCGCCGCCGCTGATCGCTCCGGAGGATTCGACGAGTTCACCCTCGAGACTGACGATGCGCCGGAAGCGCACCTGGCCGCGCCATTCGCGCAACAGGCGGGTGGCGTCGGGCAGGGTCTCGACGACCAGGCAGCCGCCCAGGGCGAACTCGACGGCGGGGGCGAAGCGGGGGTCGTAGTCGATGAGCCCCAGGGCGTCGTCGATGAGACCCGGCGAGGAGATCCGCTCCGCGCAGCGCACGGGCTCGCGGGGTCGGATCAGCTCGAGGGGCAGAAAGCGCACCCGGCCGGCGCGCAGGCGCTTGATCAGCTCGATGGCCCGGGCGGCGGCCTCCTCGCCTGCGCAGACCACGGCCTGGGCGGAGGCCCCCAGGGCCGCCTCCAGGGCGGCCTCGTAGCGCTTCTCGCTGAGGATGAGCTGGGCCAGGGCGCCGTGGATGCCCGAGAGCGCCCCCTTATCGGCGGCGGCCAGCACCGCGGAGACCGCCTTGCGGTAGCCCTCGTGTCGCGAGTAGAGTCCCTTGAGGCTGTCGAAGCGCGCCCGGGCCTTGGTCAGCAGGTCCAGACGGCGGCGGGTCTCCCGGGAGGCCTCGTCGATCTCCCGGTTGGCCTTGCGCTGCAACTCGACGGCCTCGCCGCGGCGCTCCTCCAGCTTCTCCAACCGCCCATCGAGCTTGGCCGCCGTGGATTCGGCCTCGGCCAGGGTTTCCTCCACCTCGGCGCGCCGCTCGTTGAGACGGGTCTCTTCACCGGCGAGGCGTTCGGTCTCTTCGCGGCGGGCCTCCCGGCGGGCGTTGCGCTCGGCGCGCAATCGCTCGCGATCGGCCACGGCGGCGCCGATCTCCATCAGCCGGGCGCCCAGCTCCTTGACCCGGGCGTCGAGCTTCTCGAAGACGCCGCGCCGTTCGGCCAGGCCCTCCCGGGCCGTCTCGAGCTCGTCGCGCAGCCCGGTGAGGGCGGCCTCGGCGCCCCCTTCGGCCTCGGCCAGATCCGCGCGTTCGGTTTTGTTGGAGAGGAGGGAGGCGTCGAGTTCGGCGATCTCGCCCTCCAGGCGGCGGCGGCGCTCACCGCGGGCCTGGCGCCGGTCCTGGTTGAGGCTCAGCTGGTTCTCGTAATCTTTGACACGCTCCAGGGAGCGGTAGCGTGATTCCTCCACGGAGCGCAGTCGCTCCGAGGCCGAGCCCAGCTCGCTGCGGGCGGCGACGATCTCGGCGTCCAGGGTCTCCAGGGCGGTTCCCGCGGCCAGGACTTCGTCGCGCAGCTTCTCCGCGGAGGACTCCAGCTCGTCGATGCGCTCCTGGTGGCCCTCCCAGTGGTGGCGGGACATCAACGCCTGGTAGGTGCGGATCTCCTCGCCCAGGCGCTTGTGATGCTCGACCTTGCGCACCTCGCG
>WJMB01000144.1 GCA_014728185.1 Candidatus Coatesiibacteriota bacterium | reverse complement strand
GATCCACGACACCCTGGCGGCGGGGAAGGTCTACCGGGGCACCGTCTCCGGCGACGATCCCGGCCTGGAGAAGCTCTACCGGGCCCGCAACGTGCTCAGTCAACTGGCCCTGCCGATCAGCCTGGGCGAGAAGTGGTGGGGCGTGCTGACCTTCGAGGACTGCCGCGAGGAGCACGACTGGGCCGATCGGGACATCGAGCAGCTTCGCGTGGCGGCGAGTCTCTTGGGTTCCTTCTTCGAGCTGCGCCGCGCCCACGAGGCCCTGACCGAGAGCGAGGAGAAGTTCCGCACTCTCTCCGAGCAGTCCCTGCTCGGGGTGGCCATCGTTCAGGACGGCGTCAACGTCTACGTCAACGAGGCCTTCTCCCTGATCACCGGCCTGCGCCTCGAGGGCGCGGGGATCACCCTGGAGAGCCTGGTCGGGCTGATCCATCCCGAGGACCGCCGGTGGATGGAGAAGCAGCTTCGCGGCGTCCAGGCCCGCGAGAGCGACGTGGACGTCCACAGCACCTACCGGATGATCGACGCCGAGGGCCACCTGCGCTGGATCGATCAGTACCAGAAGACCATCAACTACCTGGGGGCGCCGGCCGAGTTCATCACCCTGGTCGACATCACCGAGCGCAAGCGCTCCCAGGAGATCATCCGCAACATCGCCGAGGGTGTCTCCGGGGCCACGGGGACCGAATTCTTCGATTCCCTGGTCAGCTATCTGGCCGAGGCCCTGGATATGGCTTACGTCTTCATCGGCCTGCTCCACGAAGAAGACGGCGAGGAATCCATCGAAACCATCTCCTTCTCCTCCCACGGCGAGATCGGCGCCAACTTCGTCTACAAACTGGAAGGCACCCCCTGCGCCCACGTCATCCGCGACAATACACTCTGCGCCTACCCCAAGGACGTCCAGCGCCTGTTCCCCGAGGATGAGGACCTGGTCCCCATGGGTGTGGAGAGCTACATCGGCGCGCCGCTGTACGATTCCGAGGGGCGCGGCCTGGGGATTATGACCATCCTGGACACCTCGCCCATCGAGCGTCCCGAGTTCTACGCCTCGATTCTGCGCATCTTCGCCATGCGCGTCTCCACGGAGCTGGAGCGCACCCAGGCCGAGCTGGCCCTGGCCGAGAGCGAGGAGAAGTTCCGCACCCTCTCCGAGCAGTCCCTGCTCGGGGTGGCCATCGTCCAGGACATGACCAACGTCTACGTCAACCAGGCGCTGGCCGATGTGGCCGCCCGACCCCTCGAGGAGCTGCTGGACGCTCCCATCGAGGTTCTGCTCAACATGGTCCACCCCGAGGACCGCCGCCGCGTCAGAGACGAGATCGCCGCCGTCGATCCCGAGAACAACGGCGGCTCCAGCCACAGCACCTACCGGATCATCGACGCCCGTGGCGAGGAGCGCTGGATCGACCAGTACGTGCGCCGGATCAGCTTCGGCGGCCGGCCGGCCAGCTTCGTCAACCTGGTCGAGATCACCGA
This sequence comes from Candidatus Coatesiibacteriota bacterium, assembly GCA_014728185.1. Lineage (GTDB taxonomy): Bacteria > RBG-13-66-14 > RBG-13-66-14 > RBG-13-66-14 > RBG-13-66-14 > WJMB01. The sequence continues at coordinate 1,696 of WJMB01000144.1, read as the reverse complement.
GCGGCAGCGCGCCCAGCAAGCGCTGCGCTCGAACCTGGAGTTCATGCAGACGCTGCTGGACACCATCCCCAGTCCGGTCTTCTACAAGGACACCTCCGGCGTCTACCAGGGCTGCAACCGCAGCTTCGCCGAAGATATCCTGGGCTTGCCCGTGGAGGCCATCATCGGCCGCACGATGCTGGACTTCCCCGAGCGGGTGCCCGTCGAGCTGGCCGAGCTTTACCACGAGAAGGACCTGGAGCTCATCGCCCAGCCGGGCAGCCAGTTCTACGAGGCCCGGGCCAGGAACGCCGAGGGCGAGCAGCGCACCTTCTACTTCAGCAAGGCCACCTACAAGAACTCCCAGGGCGAGGTGACGGGCATCGTCGGGGTGATGACCGACATCGACGAGCTGCGCCGCACCGAGGAGGCCCTGCGTGACAGCGAGCGCCGCCTCTCCACCCTGATGGGCAACCTGCCCGGGATGGCCTACCGCTGCCTCGACGACGAGAACTGGACCATGCTCTTCGTCTCCGAGGGTTGCCTGGCCCTGACCGGCTATCAACCCGAGGCGCTGATCGACAACAAGGTCGCGGCCTACGCCGAGCTGATCCACCCCGACGACCGCGACGAGGTGCGGGAGACCGTCGAGCGAGCCCTGGCCGAGAAGGGCCGCTACGAGCTGAACTACCGCATCACCACCGCCGAGGGAGCCGAGCGCTGGGTCTGGGAGCAGGGGCGCGGTGTCTACGACGAAGACGGACGCCTGGAAGCCCTGGAGGGCTTCGTCGCCGACATCACCGACCGGGTGCGCGCCGAGGAGAAGGAGCGCGAGTACACCGCCGACCTGGCCATGTTGACCGAGACGGCGCTGGACTTCGTCCGCCTGGAGGCCGAGGCCGACATCTGGGCCTACATCGCCCGCCGTTTGGTCGAGATCGTCCCCGGATCGGCGGTCTTCGTCGCCGAGTACGATCCCGAGGGCGAGGGTTTGATCATGCGCTCCCTAACCGGCGAGGATCCCCGACTGGAGCCTTTCTTCGAGCACTTCTCCGCCGTATCCGCAGGGTCCAAGCTGCCCCTGCCCGACGACGAGCGCCGCTGGATGCTCCAGAGCAAGCTGATGCGCTTCCCCTACTCCGCCGAGGCCCTGGCCAACTGGAACGTCGGCGAGGAGCGCGCCAGGAAGATCGGTGAAACGCTGGGGGTCTGCGAGATCGCCGCCATGGGACTGGTCCGCGAGGGCAAGCTGCTCGGCCATGTCGTGATCGCCCCCCTGGACGGCGCTCCACTGCGCAAGGGCGAGATCGTCGAGACCTTCCTCAACCAGGCCTCCACGACGCTGCAGCGCCAGCTATCCGAGCGGGCGCTCAAGGTCAGCCAGGCGCGCTACCGCTTCCTCTTCGAGAACTCCACCGCCCTGACGATCATCGTCGATCTCGACGGCGTCATCCTGGACACCAACCAGGCGATGAGCGACCACACCGGTTACGAGAAAGATGAAGTCATCGGCCGCCCGGTGCTGGAGTTCGTGCCCCCCGAGCACCGCGAAGACGTCGCGGGCTTGCTGCAGCGCACCCTGAGCGACGCGCCCACCCCGGAGACCGTCATTCCGATCATCAGTTCCGACGGCGCGATCAGCCAGGTGCTGTTCAGCCAGGACCACGCCATCCTGGAGCAGGACGGCAAGCCCTACGCGGTGATGATTACCGGCGTC
>WJMB01000018.1 GCA_014728185.1 Candidatus Coatesiibacteriota bacterium | reverse complement strand
GTAATCCCGGCGCCAGACGGTCAACCTCCAGGCCCCCAGGGCCGCCGCCACGGCCGCCACGGCGATCGCCACGTCGAAGACCGCGAAGAGGGGCTCGACGGCGGCGATATCGTAGATCGACCAGGAGAGCTTGATGACGACCACGGCGAGGACGTAGATCGTGCGCTTCAAGGGCGGCGCGCCGCCCCGGCGCAGCGGACCGATCACCAGTATCAGGGCCGCCGCCGCCACGATATCCAGGGCGGTGTGCAACAGGCTGCCCGGGCTGGCCCAGGCCGACCAGCCGCTTACAATCAGCAACGCCAGGCGGCGGATTAAAAGCGCCGCCGCGGTCAGGTAACCGCCGCGCAGTATCACACGCTCGAGGGTGGGGGAGGGTTCTTTCATCAGCGAGGGTGGGTCGTTGGGCCGGGCAAGAATAACATAACCCCGCCCCGGGGGGCGGGTCGTTCGAGGGTCGCGGCGGTTTACTCGACCAGGCGCAGGGAGGTCAGCTCGCCGGCGCTGAGCCTGCGCAACCGGCGCTGGAGGTCGGTCCGACCGTCCTCCAGCAGCTCCCGGCAGGCGGCGTCGGCGCAGGCGACGACGAGGTCGCGGCCGGAGAGGCTGAGCCGGGTGCGCTGGGCGACGGCGCCGCCGACCAGCCCGGGCCAGGCCAGGCGCAAGCGTTCGAGGAGCACGGCCCGGCGCAGGCGCTCGGTGGCCAGGGCGGCGTCGATGAACTCTCCGAGGGCGCGGGGTCGCTTCATCGCTGCTCATCGCCTTCGTCTTCGCCCTCGTCTTCGCCCTCGTCTTCGCCTTCGTCTTCATCAGAGAAAACGTGGGGTGTGGAGCGGCGCACGGCGATGATGATGAAGAAGACGGCGCCGCCGAAAAGCAGCAGGAAGCCCAGGGCGAACATGATCCAGGCTCCCGTGGTCATCGAGGCGGTCTCCTCGAGGAGCTCGAGGGCGGCCGCCGCTCCTTCGGCCAGGCGCGAGGAGTCGGTCTCGGCGATGAAGCCCTCGAGGAAGGCCCGGCCCTCGTCGTAACCGATGGGGGCCAGGGCCGTCATAGCCTCGACACGGAGCTGGTCGGGCGGGACGGGGTCCTCGATCAGGGCGGTCAGCCGGTCGTAGGCGCCCCGACCCTCAGCGGCGCCGATTGCCCGCACAGCGCTCAGGCGCAGGTCGAAGTCCAGGTTCGCGTCGCGGGCCAGCTCATCGAAGAGGGGGATGGCGGTGGGTACGGCCATCAGCTCGAGCAGCCGGCAGGAGTAGAAGACGTCCTTGGCGAAGCAGCGCCGCAGGTAGCCGCGAACCCAGTCGGGATCGTCGGCGACGGCGACGGCCAGGGCCGCCCCGAGGGCCTGGGGCTCCTCGATGGTTACGCCGTCGACCTCGACCTCGGTACCGAGCCAGAAGAGGCGGTCGGCCAGCTCGGTGCGCAGCGCCGGCTCCTCGAAGGGGTCGGCCACGGCGGCGGTCAGCTCGTCGACGACGTCCTCGAGCTTGACCTGGTCGGTCTCGAGATCGAAGAGCAGGTCCTGGCGCTCGACGTGGAGCAGGATGTGGTCGGGCAGCTCGCGCCAGGGCTCGTCGCTGCCGGCGACGAGTTCCTGATCGCCGGGCTGTTGGGCGAAGACGCCCGGAGCCAGGGTGATGACGAGGAGCGGGATGAGCCTACGCATCGGCCTCACCGCCTTCCAGGTCCGCGGCCTCGCGCTTGCGGGTGCGGATGCGGGAGAAGAGGAAGCTGAGGATGAAGATCAGCGCCACCACGCACCAGCCGCCGACGAAGACGGCCCAGTCCGGGTAGCCGCCGTAGCCCTCGCTGATGGTGCGGTAGAGGTCCAAGCCGAAAGTGACTATCAATATCAAAGGCGTGAAGTATTTGATTAAGAAATCCCACCAGCGCCCGATGCGGATCTCGGACTGCTTGTTGGCGTACTCGCGCAGCTTCTTCGAGCCGTAGAGCCAACCCAGCACGATACACTCGAAGAGCCCGCCCAGAATCAAGCCGAATTTGTTCAGGAAGTTGTCGACGATGTCGAGCCAGTAGAGGCCGGAGCCCGTGGCGAAGAAGAGCCCCATCAGCATGGCGATGGTGCAGATAACCAAAAGGGTGGGCTTGCGCCTGAGGCCCAGCTTGGTGATCCAGGCCTCGGCCTTGGCCTCGACCAGGCTGAAGGCGCTGTCGATACCCAGCAGCAGCAGCATGATGAAGAAGATCGCGGCGAAGAAGCCGGGCCAGAAGGGCATCTGGTTGAAGATAGTCGGGTAGACGGCGAACACCAGACCCGGGCCGGCGGTCATCACCTCCCCGACGGATTGATGCCCGGACTGGGCCAAGAACCCCAGGGTGGCGAAGACGGTCAGTCCGGCCAGGAAGCTGGTCGCGGCGTCGGAGAGGCTGATGATCACGGCGTTGTTGTTGATGTCGGCCTTGCGGGGCAGGTAGCTGGCATAGGTGATCATCACACCGAAGGCCAGGGAGAAGCTGAAGAAGACCTGGCCGTAGGCCGAGAGCCAGACGCCGGGGTCCAGCAGCGCGCTCCAGTCCGGATTGAGGAAGTAGTTGAGCCCGGCGGCGGAGCCCTCGAGGGTGGCGCCGCGGATGCTCATCACAACCAAAAGCAGCCAGGGCAACGGGACGGTCAGCAGGACCACCTTGCCGACGCTGCGAGCCCCCTTGCGGATGGCGAAGTAGATCGCCCCCCAGGTCAGCACCAGGCCGATGACCAGGGGCCAGCTCAAACCGCCGATGGAGCCGGGACCGTCGGTAATCTGCAGCAGGGTTTGGTTGAAGAACTCGCCGGGACTGTCCCCCCAGCCCAGGCTGTTGACGGCCTGGAAGACATAGTTGAAGCACCAGCTCATGATCACCGCGTAGTAGACGGTGATGATGAAGCCGACAATGACCATCACCCAGCCCACCCATTCCGACTTCCTATGGGCCTTGCCGAAGCTGATCGGCGCCCCGGAGGCCATCTTGTGCCCCAGGCTGAACTCGAGGATCATCAGCGGGATCCCGGCGGTGACGATGGCCACCAGGTAGGGGATCAGGAAGGCCCCGCCGCCGTTCTCGTAGCAGACGAAGGGGAAGCGCCAGACGTTGCCCAGGCCCACAGCCGAACCGATGGCGGCCAGAATGAAGGCCGAGCGCTTGTTCCACTTGGCCGGCCCCTTGGGCTTCAACAGCTCGATCTTCTCATCGCCCATCACTCGCTCCGTTCCCTGTGCGGATTTATCCACGAATGCGCATAAGTATCAGTAAGATAGGATGGAACGCTCCCGAAGATAATCGAGGTTTCCGATAATAACAAAGCCGCCCCGGCGGGTACAACCGGGACTAGCGTGACGAATATCACAGTAATTCAGAGGCAAAGCGGGTATAATGTTAAAAGCTGATGCTGATTGAGTTCCCGCCCCGCCACGCTTCTCATACGAACGAAAACCACCTCACCTGGAGGATTGATGCGTAAAGTCGCCCTCGCCCTGTTGGCCTTGCTGGTCCTCGTCGGAATCGCCCAGGATTACTCGGGCTGGTACTACGACGACACCAGCGGAATGTATGTGACCACCGACGGTTACTACTACTACTTCTACGCTCCCTACTACGACCTCTACTACGCCTACGAACCCGCCACCGACATCTACTACTATTACGACGCCGCCAGCGGGATGTTCTACCCCTACGGCACCTCCTCAACCAGCTACGCGGGTTACGACGATTACGCCGGATCTGGCTACGCCTCCGGCGGCGAGATGGACCAGAGCACGTACAACACCATGATGAACGTGCTCAACGATGAGCACGCCGCCAGCATGAACGCCATCGAGGCAATCGACGGCGACGTGGACTACTACTACTATACCGACGACTACTACGGCTACGGCTACTAGGGCATAAGACCGCCTTTTTCGCGAACCCGCGTTCCAGCGCAAATCCACCTGGAGGACTCACCCGATGAAGAAGATCCTGTTGCTCCTCGTTGTCGTTACTGCGCTGACCGCCGTCGCCCAGGATGGTTGGTACTACGACGAGGCCTCGGGCCTCTACGCCACCAGCGACGGTTACTACTACTACTTCTACGAGCCCGCCAGCGGTTACTACTACGCCTACGAGCCCACCAGCGACAGTTGGTACTACTACGACTACGCCTCGGGCCAGTTCTTCTACTGGGGCACCTCGGACACCACCTACGACAGCTACGACGAATACGCCTCGACCACCACCGGCGGGGGCTACTCCGGCGGCACAGCCGCGGCCTCGGGCGGTGGCGCCATGGACCAGACAACCTACGACATCATGTACGACACTATGATGATGGAGCACGAAACCTCGATGAACATCATCAACAACATGGCCGACACCGACATCGACTACTACTACTACGACAGCTACGGCTACTAGGACGAGTACGCCATGTTCGCGGGGCCGGATCGATCACGATCCGGCCTTTGTCTATGTTTTTAGTTTTGGGATTATCACCTGAAACTGAATCTACGTCGAAAACGCAAAAGAGCAGCGTTTTGAAAGAAAGTGCTGACAATCACCTCACGAAAGGCTCCAGCTCGATATGCAAACGTTTTGATATCTGCTAAAGTCGTAATTGTAAAAGCGTTTAGTCTCTTTTTTTCCTGGGATGCCCGGGATGCAAATCAGGAGTCGCGACTTCCCGAAACAGAGCGTTGTATTGGAAGCGTCCGCTTAGAGAACATCTTTTATGCCACCAGGCAACGCACAAACAGGAATAACCAGCACAGCTACAAGCTACTATATATCTAGCTATTAGCAATACATGCCTGTTCAAACACGTGTGATTATCCTATAGTTTTTAGGGATCATTTAACTGTCACGGACCATGCTGTTACTGAATATCGTTCAATTATCAGCAGTTGCAGGGCAATCAGGTTTGCACCTCGAAAGAGCTGTTTGCGGCGGGTCAAGTGGGTTTCCACATTTCCATGATGCCCGTGTTGATTTCTCGGCGCTCAACAAGGAACTGCTTGTTACTATCGGCCTCGATGAAGATGCGTCGATCTCAAATAGCCTAATAGCATACATATGTAACGAGTAAGCACTGGCATTTGAAGACAAGAGCCTTCTCTTTCTTCGTCATTGTCATTTATCAGGCGCTTTTGCTCAGCCGCTTTTGCGAAGTGGGGCGGTGTTTCGAGTTGTAACTAGCTGGTCCGGGATCGTGTGTGAAGCCAGTTTTATTTAGCTGGACGGCAGAACTCACTGTCACGAAACAATCCAGTGCAGATATTACGGCGCATCGCGCGAGGCTTCAACAACACAATGTCTCACAACCGCTGAGTCGGTCGAGCTTAATTATCGAGCTTAATTGTAGATAAGCAGCTCACCAGTGACCCCTTCACGACTCCTGCGAAAACCAATCGAGGAATGCCACGCCGGACAGGGGGCCGTCAAACAGGCAAGGCGGCCGCCCGCCGAGACCCCGGCGGCGGCAACCGGCAAAACCGCCCCGTTCTGTTCATGACGGGCGGGCGTTGGCACATTTCTTGCGGAGTCCCGCGCGGCCCGCCACCAGGCCGCGACCCGCCCTGCTGCAAGAAATGTGCCAACGCCGGGCGAGGATGTGGGCTAAGGTGCTAACGGCCGCCGGGGTCTCGGCGGGTTATCGGCATGGCCTCGCAAGCGATCCTGAACCAGTTATCTGCAAATAGAAACGCCTTTTCAGGTAGAAGCGGCTGGTACGAGGTTCTGTCGAACAGGGCTGCGGTTCGCGGTCTTTTCCAACCAACGCTGGTTGGTTTTATAGGAACGTCAATTGGTTCCTTAGGGGCTGATAGAGTCAAGCAGTTGAAGAATGAGCACCGAGACGTCAAAAGGTGCATCCAAGGGTTGTGGAAACCCATATATACGATACAACCAGCTCAATCGACGTGCACACCTGATTACCTTCTAACCACCTTTATTTGAATGTATTACAAGACAATACAAATCCGTTACCACTAAGTGACCACCTCGGCATTTACCTGATCGGTTGCGATTTGGTGATGTTTTCCGCGCTGGGGCGTAGATGTAGATGAAGAAGTGGATGAACGGTTGTCCCGCCTTGTCGCCGGACCCCGCTTGGTCTATAATCAGCTCCATTGGAATCCCCCGCTCCACGGAGCCCCACCGGAGGTTGCCGCGATGCAGACGCGTTACCCCCGCAGCATACTCTTCGTTCTCGCCCTCGTTCTACTGATCTCCGTCGCCGGTTGTCGACCCGACGACGATGAAGGGGACGAGATCATCGAGGATACGGTCATCGAGGGCGAGATCATCACCGACGCCGATACCGTCGAGGAGGGTGAGTTGGTGACCTTCACCGTCCCCGACGACACCGAAACCGACACGGCCGAGGCCATCGCCAACGCCGACGGCTTCCGCATCCAGCTGTTGGCCTCGACCAACGAGAGCCGCGCCCGGGAGCTGGCCTCCGAGGCGCAGACAATCCTCGGTGTGCCGGTCTACGTCGAGTACCTGGACGGCTACTGGAAGGTCCGCGCCGGCGATTGCGCCACCCGGGCCGAGGCCGAGACCCTGCGCAACCAGGCCCGCGGCGCCGGCTACGCCGATTGCTGGATCGCCGCCACCCGCATCGTACAGTAGGTCCATGAGCTTCGTCATCTTCGAAGACAGCGCCCACCGCGGCTTCGCGCCGCTGGTCGATTTCCGTCCCCTCTGGCGGCTCAAGCTGGGCTACGGCGAGTTGGCCGACCGTCTGGCGGCGGCCTTCGGCGATGCTCTCTGGTGGCCCCGAGAGGATCTGCGGTCACAGGTGACCGACAGCCTCTACACCCCGGGAGCAACCGACGGCGAGACGGTTTTCGTCAACGCCGCTCTGCGGAATCCGGCGGAGGTGGCCGGGCGGATAGGGTCGGAGCGGGACGCCGCCGGCGAGTTTGTCGAGGGTCCCCACGGTTCGCGCCTGGTCTGGTTCCGGCCACCGGCGGGGCTGGACATGACCGAGTTTGAACTCACTTGCGACGGCTATACTGAAAAACTGGCGCCCGAGCTGCCCGCCCTGGGGCGGAGCCCCCGTTCCGACGTCCTGTTGAATCACCCCTGGGAGCTGGTCTCCGCCAACGCCGAGGTGTTGCGAGCCGAGTACGCCGACTACACCGCTGGTCGGCGCAGAAACGCGCCTCCCGCAACCGTCCTGGGCGATCCCGGTCTGGTCTTCGTCGAGGAGGGCGCCGTGATGGAACCCGGGGTGATCCTCGACGCAGCCGAAGGCCCCGTGGTCGTCGCGGCCGGATCCCGAGTCAAGGCTCCCAGCCGACTGGAAGGTCCCTGCTTCATCGGCGCAAAGACCATACTCGACGCGGCGCTGATCCGTCCCGGCACCAGCGTGGGCCGTGACTGCCGTCTGGCCGGCGAGATCGAGGAGAGCCTGCTTTCCGACCACGTCAACAAGCACCACTACGGCTTCCTCGGCCACGCCTATCTGGGCGAATGGGTCAACCTGGGCGCTGGGACGACCAACTCCGACCTCAAGAACAACTACGGCGCGGTGCGCGTCCACACCCCGATCGGCCGGGTCGACTCGGGCAGCCTCAAGGTGGGCTGCTTCATCGGCGACCACACCAAGACCGGCATCGGCACGCTGATCGGCACCGGAGCCTGCCTGGGCGCCTTCTGCAACGTCTTCGACCAACCCGTGCTCTCCGGTTGGCTGCCGCCCTTCAGTTGGTCCAGCCGCGAAGGCGTCGCCGTCCACCGCCTGGACAAAGCCCTGGAGACCGCCCGCCGCGCGATGGCCCGACGCGGCGTCGAGTTGGACGACGCCCTGGCCACCCTGATCACCGAGCTCTTCCACCGCCATGCCACGTCACGCTGAACTCCCCCTGCTGATCGCCGTCCTGCTGCTGACGGCCTGCGGCGACCCCCCGCCGCCCATCCAGAACACCTCCGTGGTCGACTCCCGGGAGCGCTGGGACGAGGTTCGGGAGCGGGCCGAGGAGCTGCTGCCCGGCGCCCGACTCTACGAGGTGCTGGGGATGGACTCCGGCGGAGAGTTCGGCGACGGCCTTTGCGGCAACTGGATCTACAGCTTCCACTCCCCGAACACCGGGGAGCTGCTGCGCGTCTACCTGAGCCCCAGCGGCCTGGTCGAGGCCCCCTTCCCCCCGGAGAAGCTGCTACCCGGTCAGGGGCCGCCGGCCTGGCCCGCCGAACCCGAGCTGGGCAGCCGCACCGCCGCCGAGGCGGCCCTGCGCGATGCGGGTGAAGAGCTCAACGCGGCCAACGGGGTCCGGCTGGAGAGCTACCGGCTGACCACCCGGCCCGGCGACGCGGAACGCCGGCTGGTCTGGGAGGTGACGCTGTATATCGACACCCCGTTGCTCGACGAGGGGGAGGTTGTCGAAGACCCCCGCGGCCGTATCCTGCGCCGCGTCGTCGACGCCGTCAGCGGCGAGCCGCTGAACTAGCGTCGGGGATATAGATACGGTCATCACTCGAATCACCCCCGAGATAAGCGCTCGCAAACACTTCAGCCCGTCTTCTCAGAACCCCGCCGTCGAGACACGACCGTCCGGGAACCCGGGGCCGTTCTCCGGCGGCGATAGATTCGCCGGGAGGAGCCATCGGCGAGAAACCCCGACAGCCCGAAGCCAACGAACCGACGGCGGCCCGCGCCCTGGCGGCGGGGGCGATCGGCGGCGGGGCCAGCCTGCTGGCCCAGTTTTTGGTACGCGGGGTTTTCGACCTGGGACCGGGCATCGGCGACCTCTACCCCGGCCTGGCCGGGGGACTGGGCTTCTGGGACGCGGTGATTTACGGCCTGTTCTTTCTCATCGAGGCCGTGGCGGCGGCCTACGTCTACGGCCTGCTGGCCCGCAAACTGCCCCACCGGGTCTGGCTCAAGGGGCTGATCTACGGCGGGCTGCTCTGGGCCGCGGTCAACCTGCTGCCCCTGCTCGGCCTGACCGCCTTCCTGGAGGACCAGCCCTTCCCCCGCCTGGCCCGCTGGTCGCTGACCTGGCTGGTGTTCATCCTCGTGCAGACCCTGACCACCGCCGCCGTCTACCACAGCGGCCGGTCCAAACGGCGGAGGCGGCGATGAGCGACCCCGCCCGCAGGCATACCGAACTCGTCGAGACACTGCGCCGGGCCAACCACGCCTACTACGTCCTCAACGAGCCCGAGCTGACCGACGCCCGTTACGACGAGGTGCTGCGCGAGTTGCAGGCGCTCGAGTCCGAGCACCCCGAGCTGATCACCCCGGACTCGCCCACGCAACGCGTCGGCGCCGAACCCAGCGACGCCTTCCCCACCGTCGAGCACCGCGAGCCCATGCTCTCCCTGGCCAACGTGCTGGAGGAGGGCGAGTTCAACGACTGGCTGCGCCGGGTGCGCGAGGGGCTCGACGGCGACCTCCCCGAGCTGGTCTGCGAGCCCAAGATCGACGGCCTGGCCCTGGAGCTGGTCTACGAAGACGGACTGCTGGTCCAGGCCTCGACCCGGGGCGACGGCCGCCGCGGCGAGGGTGTGCTGTCCAACGTGCGTACCATCCGGGCGATTCCGCTACGGCTGCGCGTCCCCGAGGACGAAAACCCGCCATCCCTGGCGGTGATCACCGGCGAGGTCTTCATCAGCGTCGCCGACTTCATCGCGCTCAACAAAGAGCGCGCCGCCGAGGGTGAAAAGGAGTTCAAGAACCCCAGGAACGCGGCGGCGGGAAGCCTGAGGCAGCTTGATCCGGCCGTCACGGCGCGACGCCCGCTGCGTTTTCTGACCTACAACCTGGCCCGGGCGGCCGATTACGGCCTGGAGAGCCATTCGGCCTGTTTCGAGCGCCTGCGAAGCTGGGGACTGCCGGTCAATCACCCCGTGCGGCGCACCGCCGAACCCGCCGCGGTGCGCGATTACTACGAGGAGCTACTGACCCGCCGCACTGAGCTGGAGCACGAGACCGACGGCGTGGTGGTCAAGGTCGACGAGCTGGCCCTGCGCGAGCGCCTGGGCGCGGTGTCCCGCAGTCCACGCTGGGCCGTGGCCTGGAAGTACCCGCCGCGACGCGCCGTCACCCGCCTCGAGGATATCGAGGTCTCGGTGGGCCGCACCGGCGTGCTGACCCCGGTGGCGGTGCTCGAGCCGGTAACCGTGGGCGGGGTGACCGTCTCCTCTGCCAGCCTGCACAACGCAGACGAGGTCGAGCGTCTCGGGGTGCTCATCGGCGACCGGGTACTCATCCAGCGCGCCGGCGACGTGATACCCGAGGTCGTCCGACCCCTGGTCGAAGAGCGCGACGGTGACGAGCGCCCCTTCACCATGCCCGACAACTGCCCGGCCTGCGGCCGTCCCGCCGTGCGTCTGCCCGACGAGGTCGCCTGGCGCTGCGTCAACGCCGACTGCCCGGCCCAGGTGCGCTCGCGCATCTTCCACTTCGCCTCGCGAGCGGGGCTGGACATCGAGGGCCTGGGACCCAGGGTGATCGACAAACTCCTCGAGGCCGGGCTGATCGAGGACATCGCGGACCTCTTCGAGCTTGCCCCGGAGCAGATCGAGCCCCTCGAGGGCTTCGCCGAGACCTCGGCGGAAAATCTTGTCGACGCCGTCGACGCCGCCCGGGGCGTCGAGCTGCCCAACCTGATCTACGCCCTGGGCATCCCCAACGTCGGCTCGACGACGGCCCGCCTGCTGGCGCGACGCTTCGGCTCGCTGGACGCCCTGGCCGCCGCCGGCGAGGATGAACTCACCACCGTCGAGGGGGTCGGCCCGACGATGGCCGCCGCCGTGATCGACTTCTTCGCCGCCGAGGGCAATCAACTGCTCATCGAACGCTTGAAAGCCGCGGGGATCGAGCCGACGCTGGAGGTCGAGGAAAACGCCTCCACCGGACCCCTGGCCGGGCTGACCATTGTTTTCACCGGCAAGCTCTCCCGACCCCGAGGTGAATACGAGGAGGCGGCCCGCGCCGCCGGCGCCGACACCGCATCTTCGGTCTCGGGCAACACCGATCTGGTCGTCGCCGGTCCCGGCGCCGGGAGCAAACTGGACAAGGCC
>WJMB01000143.1 GCA_014728185.1 Candidatus Coatesiibacteriota bacterium | reverse complement strand
GAGTACGACAAGGTGTTTCATGCTTCCCCCTAGTGTGTTTCAGAGGTCTTGATTGAACCCCAACTGGACTCCTCCACTTCCGTACCCGGAGAATAGTACAATTTCAGGCAGGGTCGCAGGTCGGGATCGTTGCTTAAGTCGCTTGAGTAAACCTGGGCGCCCTCCGTGCCGGGGCCGCTGTTGTCGAAGAAGCAGAAGCCGTCGTTATCGTAGGTGCCGTTGAGCCAGTCCTCGACGATGGGCTGAACGTTGATACCCCACCAATTGTAACCCTGCGTCGGGTACGATATCGATTCGGAATCATGAACCCCGGGCATATTGTTCCAGATGATCGTCGTTTCCTGCCAGTCGCCGTCAACGGCGCCCATCAGCAGGCCGGTGTCGTCCTGATCGGCCGGTGTCTCGACGTAGAACCACAGGTAGGCGTCGTCACAGGTGTTGCCGAAATAGTTGTCCAGGGCGATGAAGGTGCAACCGGCGGAGTTGGCCGGTGAAGCGACACACAGGTTGACATTGTCCCCGTAGTTGCCGTCGGGATCACCGATATTGATGAAGGCGTCCTTGCCGGTGCTCGGATCGGGCTGGAGCTTGACATAGTCGGCCGCCGCGGACCCGGCCAGGAAGAGCAGGGCGGACAGGATGATCAAGATGGTACTGCGCATTGGTTACCTCCAGGCGATGGATGAGAACATCTATTAATGGGCTTGAACGCTCAACGGACACTGCCGGATGCGGGTCGATGTCGACAGTCGTTTATCGCGATTTGGCTTCGTGGCCGACCCTTTCCACCTTCCAAGCTTTGATTACGTAGAAGAGGATAGCCGGTGTGGAGCGCAGAAACTGTGACAATCGTCACTCAATAAATACAGTTCATGAGACGTTGACACCTGCGGCCCCGTGAGAAAGGAGGATGGATTGTCGACCCGCAACGCGTCTGCTATAATGCGGCAACGATGCGAAGGGGAAGCGAGCTGAAGGTTAAATGACGCCCCCGCCGCCTCGCGCCTTTCACGATAACGACGATCCAACGCGGAAACCAAGGACTCGATTGATGGGCTACAATCCGCTCCAGGACCTCAAAAGCGCCGGCGCCTTGCTCGAGGGCCACTTTCTGCTCTCCTCGGGGCTGCACTCCAACCGCTACGTGCAGTGCGCCTGTTACCTGCAGCATCCCCACCTGGCCGAGCGGGCCGGCCGTGCGCTGGCCGTGCGCCTCTTCGGCAGCCATCCCCACTTCTCGGTCAGCGCCGTGGTCTCGCCGGCCCTGGGCGGCCTGATCATCGGCCACGAGGCCGGCCGCGCCCTGGACGTGCGCGCCATGTTCACCGAGCGCCGCGACGGCGAGATGACTCTGCGCCGCGGCTTCTCCCTCAAACCGGGAGAGCGGGTGCTGATCGTCGAGGACGTGGTGACCACGGGCAAGAGCGGCCGCGAGGTCATCGAGCTGGTCCGCAGCCTGGGAGCCGAGCCCCTGGCGATGGCCTGCATCGTCGACCGCCGCGAGGATCGCAAACAGGATCTGGGCCTGCCCCTGGTTTCCCTGGTAAACCTGGACATCGAGAACTGGCGGCCCGAGCTCTGCCCGCTCTGCAAGGCCGGCGGTGAGGCCGTCAAGCCCGGCAGCCGCGCCTCAACCCCTCTATAGACCAACGTCGCACGGAGGTCAACCATGAAACTCGCCGTCGTCGGCACCGGCTATGTGGGCCTGGTGACCGGTACCTGCTTCGCCGATCTGGGCAACGAGGTCCTCTGCGTCGACATCGATGAGGAGAAGATCAACGGTCTCAAGCGGGGACGGATACCCATCTACGAACCCGGCCTGGAGGAACTGGTCAAGCGCAACTCCGCCGCCGGACGCCTGCGCTTTTCAACCGAGCTGCCCGAGGCCGTCCGCTTCGCCGAGATCATCTTCATCGCCGTGGGCACCCCGCCGCTGCCCTCGGGCGAGGCCGACCTCTCGGCGGTGCGCAGCGTGGCCCGGACCATCGGCGCCAACCTCGACGCCCCCGACAAGATAGTCATCAATAAATCCACCGTGCCCGTGGGCACCGGCGACGTGGTCACCGCGATCATCGCCGAGGAGTCCGGCGGCGAGCCGCCCTTCTGCGTGGTCTCAAACCCCGAGTTCCTGCGCGAGGGCTCGGCCATCGGCGACTCGATGGAGCCCGATCGTGTGGTCATCGGCACCGATGACAAGTACGCCGCCGAGAAGGTCGCCGCCCTCTACCGGGTGCTGACCAAGAACATCGTCATCACCGATCGGCTCTCCGCCGAGATGATCAAGTACACCTCCAACGCCCTGCTGGCGACCAAGATCAGCTTCATCAACGAGATCGCCAACATCTGCGACCTGGTCGGCGCCGATGTCGAGGCCGTCGCCGACGCCGTCGGCCTGGACTCCCGCATCTGCCGCGCCTTCCTCAACGCCGGCGCCGGATACGGTGGAAGCTGTTTCCCCAAGGACACCAAGGCCCTGATCGACACCGCCGCCAAGCACGGCTACGACTTCCAGGTCCTCAACGCCGTCGAGGCCGTCAACGCCCAACAGCCCCTGCGACTGGTCGACCGCCTGCGCGAGCTGCTCGACGGCGAGCTCTCCGGAAGGACCGTCGCCCTCTGGGGCCTCTCCTTCAAGCCCAACACCGACGACATGCGCGAGGCTCCCTCGCTGATCGTCATCGAAAAGCTCCTCGCCGAGGGCGCCCGCGTGCGGGCCTACGATCCCGTGGCCGCCGAAACGGCCGCCGAAGCCCTCGATGAACTCGGCCTCTCCATCGAGATCGTCGACGAGATGTACGCGGCCTGCGACGGCGCCGACGCCCTGGCCGTGATCACCGAGTGGAACCAGTTCAAGGACGCCGACCTGGAGCGGGTGAAGGGACTGCTCAGCGCTCCGCGCCTGGCCGACGGCCGCAACATCTACAACCCCGCCGAGGTCGCCGAGCTGGGTTTCACCTATCGCTCGATGGGACGCTCTGCTCTGGCCGAGCGCTAGAGCGAGCGGGGTTCAGCGGGAACCATCGGGAACGCCCGTCGCCCAACCGGCCATCTCTCGCTCGACCAGGAGCCGACGGTGCCTTGGAGAGGGGCGCGCCATTACTCGATCTTCATGAGTTCCGATGTGATTGGCCCGCAGACTTTCCGGACGCCGGGTCCTTGCGGCGCATCCAGTCCGCCCTCGGGAAGGCCCGGCCTCGACGCCCCCCAACACGACCGAGATCCGGGTTTTACTTATCACGCTCCCGCGGCGAGCTTATCAACCAAGCGAGCAGACAATGGGCACCCCAACCAGAGTTGTTGTCACCGGCGGCGCCGGGTTCATCGGCGGCCATCTGGTCGAGCGGCTCCTCGCCGAAGCTCGGCGCGTCGTCGTTGTCGACAACCTGGTCACCGGCCGCCGCGGGAACCTGTCCGACGATGACAAACTCACCTTCGTCGAGGCCGACATCA
The DNA here is from genome assembly GCA_014728185.1 of Candidatus Coatesiibacteriota bacterium. Classification (GTDB taxonomy): domain Bacteria; phylum RBG-13-66-14; class RBG-13-66-14; order RBG-13-66-14; family RBG-13-66-14; genus WJMB01. Next base: position 5,480 of record WJMB01000143.1, on the reverse strand, counting down.
GCGAGGCGGACTGGTTGAGGCATCCCGCCCTGGCCGTCCCAGTGGATCGGATCTATCACTTGGCCTGCCCGCCCAGCCCAGTGGACTTCGTCCGCCTGCCCGTGGAGATCTGCCGCACCTGCGCCCTGGGCACCCTCCACGCCGTCGAGCTGGCCCTCGAGAAGGGGGCGCGCCTCCTCGACGCCTCGACCTCCGAGGTCTACGGCGACCCCCTGGTCCATCCCCAGCCCGAGGACTACCGGGGCAACGTCTCCGTCGACGGCCCCCGCTCCTGTTACGATGAAGGCAAGCGCTTCGGCGAGGCCCTGATCGCCGCCCATCGCCGCGCCCGCGGCCTCGACGCCCGGGTGGTGCGCATCTTCAACACCTACGGCCCGCGGATGCGGGCGGGTGACGGTCGCGTGGTGCCCGCCTTCATCACCCAGGCCCTGGCCGGTGAGCCCCTGACGGTCCACGGCGACGGCTCCCAGACCCGCAGTTTCTGTTACGTCGACGACCTGGTCTCGGGCATCATCGCGGCGATGGAGACCGACGCGACCGGACCGTTCAACCTGGGCAACCCCGACGAGCGCACGATCCTCGAACTGGCCCAGGCGATCATCGAGCTCACCGGCAGCTCCTCGGCGCTGACCTACACCGCCCTGCCCAAGGACGATCCCCGTCGACGGCGCCCGGATATCACCGCCGCGCGCCGCGAGTTGGACTGGGAGCCGAAGGTCGACCTGCGCGACGGTCTGGAACAGACCATCGCCTGGTTCCGCGACCAGGGCTGAACCAACCATGATCACATTTAAACAACAGGCCCCGTAGGGGCCTGTTGTCGTAGCGCGATGAGTCGCCTCTAGTTCATCTTCTCACGAATCGTCGCCGCGGCGTTCTCCAGACTGTCCCGGATCTTCTGCTGCTCCTCGGGGGGAAGCTCGGAGAACTTGATGACCTCGCCGTCGCGGTGGATCATTGTGTCCGGAGTAAGTTCGACGGATTCGATGCTCTCGGCGGCGGTCCGCAGAGCGCCCGAGACGAGTCCCTCGATGTCATCGGGGATGGCGGTCAGAGCGGCGCGTACTGTAGTGTCGATCTCTTCCTTGAGCCCTTCGAGGGCCTGATTCAGATTGGACATGGTGCTGCTCAACTCCTTGGTTAGATCGCCCGCGGCCAGCGCGTTGGCGACGATTCTCTCGGCACGCTCACAGACGCGTTCGGTGGCGGAGAGGTCTTCGGCGTGGGCGGCCAGGCCCAGGGACAGGATACACAGGGCTGTCAGGATGGTGCGCATGTTCCTCCTCAGTTGTTGTTGGTTTCGCGGATACCTCCGCACCATCTATGATGCATCTGGCAGATACCTGGTTTCACCACTTCGCAAAAAAGTGAAACGGAACAGCAGGAAATTCGAGACAGCCGCTCAGGCTCACCAGCTCCAACCAGGCCCCGACTTATCGATACACTGATCAAGCGCTTGCGTCTTGCCCTTAAGCGACAAACCGCGTAACTGGTTTTTCGTGCAACCAGTCGGGTGGTGCCCCCCGATCCCCCGGTATCCGCGAAGCAGCCAGCCCCGGCGACCTTCGCCAAACCAGCCCCCGGGCAAACGATCCCTTTCTCCTCCCGGTAGGGGAGGCGTTGGCACGTTTCTTGCAGCAGGGCGGGCCGCGGTCCGGTGGTGGGCGCGGCGGAACTCCGCAAGAAACGTGCCAACGCCGGGCGTGGCGGAGAGGGATATCCGGAACGGTTTGGCGAAGGTCGGTGCTGAGCGTTCGGGGATCGACTTGGGGTGGGATATGAAAAACGGGAACCCGCGGGTTCCCGTTTTGGTAACTTGGGCCGGCTGAGTCGACTAGCCGGCGGAGGACTCGGCCATCTCCAGGGCGCGCAGGCCCTCGTCGGCGGCGGACTTGACGGCGCCGACCTCGTCATTGGCGAGCTGTTCGAGCAGGGGCCGGGCCCGGGGGATGTTCATGGCGCTCAGGCAGGTCGCCACGGCCTCACGAATGTCCGGGTCCTCGCTGGCAACCAGCTCGCTGACCGGTTCGAAGGCCAGCTCGGGCATGTTGGCCAGGGTCAGCGCGGCATTCTCGCGGATGACCTTGTTGGGGACGACCAGGTTGGCCAGTAGACCCTCGAGGGCCAGCTCATGGTAGGCGCCGTTGTCGGTGTAGTTGAAGAACCACATCGCCAGGGCGCGCAGCTTGGGATCGTTGTCCCCGAGGCGGTCGACCAGATATTCGACGGCGGGGAGACCGATGCGCTCGATCTGCTCGCCGGCCTTGTTCTGCAAATCGGGCTTACGAATGGTGTTGAAGAGCTCGGCGATGGCCGCGTTGTTGCCGATGGTTCCCAGACCCTCCAGGGCGGTCTCCTTGACATCCAATCCGGCGTAGTCGGAGTTCTCGTTGAGTATGCCGATCAACACGCTGGTGGCCTCGGGACCGCCGATGAAGCCCAGGTAGTGGGTGCTCATCAACTGGGCGGCATCGCTGTTTGTCTCGCGGAGCTGGATAAGTGGGTTGATAGCCTTGAGACCCAGGTTGGCGAAGGCCTGGTCGGTCAGGACCAGGGCCGCTGCGGTTTCATCGTCGGAGCGCAGCACATTCAGGTAGTGGGGCTGCTCTATCTCGAGGGCGTCCAGGCAGAGCTTTAGGTACTTGCGCGAGGTGGCGTTCTTGCCCGAGAGGCGCTTGATGAAGCGGGCGGCGCTGTCGGTGGCGTTGGCGGCGTAGTCCTCTTCGGGATCGATCTCATCGGCGTCGATGTAGGCGCTGAGGTCTTCGCTGACCTTCAGGTTGAGGGCGGGGTCGGTCAGGATCGCCAAAGCGCTGTGGAAGCTCTCGCGCTGCAGCTCGGCCAGCTTGTCGAGCATGGGATCCACCGCGGGATCACCGATGGAGACCAGGGCCTTGGAGGCCGATTCGCGGCGCAGCTCCGAGATCTCGGTGGCCTCGGGGGTCTCTTTGTCCTCGTCGGTGAAGCGCAGGGTGCGGATGAGCGAATCGACTGCGGTTTCGCCGAAGAGCACCAGGCTGCGCACGGCGGCTTCCCGAACCTCGGCGTTCTCGTCGCCGAGCCGTTCGATGAGCGGATCCAGGGAGCGATCGGCCAGGTAGTAACCCAAACCGCCGGCGGCCTTGGCGCGCAGGGCGGGCTCCTCGGCGTCCAGGGCGGCGATCATGGTGTCGACGGCCGAGTCATCGCCGGAAGCGATGATGTTCTGCATGGCGGCGAGGCGATCCTCGAGGGGCTTGGACTCGTCCTCGTAGGTGGAGACGGCGTCATCGAGGTTGGGGCCGCCGCAACCGGCCAAGAGCAAGGCCAGGGGGAGAAGATAGAAGAGCCACCGCGACATTGAAGCTCCTTTGAACGTATCGGGTCTAGACTGGTTACTGTCGGCCTTCGTCTATGCAGAGGACGCGCAGATATGGAAAGACAAAGCTCCCCGTCGGCCCGAAGAGCCCGGGGTTGGTTCCGTAATGCTCCGATCCGGAGATAGTATGGCTTGGATCGTATGAAGCGAACCTTGTGGCAGAGGCCAACTGGGGCGAAGCACACGGCATGGACCGTCTGACGATGTGGACCAGTGAGCCACCCTACCAAGAGGCCCTCGCACCGAGGCCCTCGCACCAGGTTGAAATGACCACGTAAAACTAGCATAATCGTGCGGTGTTGTAAAGTGACACTTCAACGGGTTTTAGGCCCCTCGAACCCCCGGTTTGCAGTCCCCGACGATGTCGGTGGAAACCCGGCGGACTCCCGTTGCGATCACTTTAACGACCGGTCCGACGCAGCCCGACTTGTTATCACCGGCCTTCCCCGGCAGTCTTCTGCACAACTCGGCACGCCCCAGCCATGAGATATTTGTTCCAGCTCCGCTTGGTCCCCTTCCTCCTGGCGCTCCTCTCGACGGCCGGGCCGCCGCCCCTCGCCGCGCCGTCGGCGGAACTGACCATCGCCCGGCTGCACTACGGCGGCGGGGGCGACTGGTACTGTGATCCCAGCTCTCTGCTCAACCTGCTCGACTACCTGGGCCGCACCCTGGGGATCGCCGTCGCCGACGACGAGGCCGTCGTCCGACCCTCCGAGGCCGAACTATTCGACTATCCCCTGCTCTACCTGACCGGCCACGGCAATGTGCGCTTCAGCGCCCTGGAGCTGGAGCGGTTGCGCAACTACCTGACCGGCGGCGGCTTCCTGCACATCGACGACAACTACGGCCTGGACCCCTACATCCGGCGGGAGCTCGGACGACTCTTCCCCAAGTCGGAATTGATCGAGCTGCCCTTCGACCATCCCATCTACCACTGCTGGTTCGACTTCCCCGAGGGACCGCCCAAGATTCACGAACACGACGGCGAGCCGCCCCAGGGCTACGGCCTCTTCGTCGAAGGGCGTCTGGTGGTCTACTACACTCACGAATGCGACCTGGGCGACGGCTGGGAGGACCCGGCGGTGCACCGCGACCCCCCGGAGGTCCGGGAGGCCGCGCTGCGCATGGGCGTCAACATCGTCGTCTACGCCCTGACGCACTAGGGCGCTTGTGCCATTGGTCGGCGTTTCAGCTCTCGCTGTCGGGGTTACTGATGATTGAACCCCGTCAACTTGAGATAAAGTGCGCGTATCAACGTTCGGGATCGTTTCGCGTTTGTATCTCGCTCCTAGTATGCGCGATGGTCAGTATGTGCTTGTCTGAAAACAGCTGCGATACTGATTCCAACATCCCGAGGCTGTCATGTCCGGCGCCCGGCATCAGCAACCCCGCCCCATTGGTATACGCGCTTAAGGCGCTTAGCGGCACAGGGATCGTCTACCCCGTCAGGACTGGATCGTGGTTGCGGCCTGTTGATAGTATACGTGATGATCATCAGATGTTTGACACATTAAGGGCAGTCGAGATGCGGCAGCTAGCAAAGGTGTGATAGCAGCAAATCTAGTTAACGGAACCCTTGTATGGGCTCTGAGAGCAGCGTGGAATCTGCCTCTAAGTGCAGTTATTAAAAAAAGCAAGTCATCGAATACCCTGTCCGGACCTGATCATGATTGTACACTGTTGATAATAGACGTGATTGCTATCGGATTCCTGTCACAAAACGGGCAATCAAAATGTGGCAACTAAGAAGAGTGTCATCCTTGGTAAGCCTGGATATCCGCACACATGTCCATACCCTGACAACAGATTGCCACTGACGCCTAAGTGCTTTAATAACAAGCATTAAGGTCAAGCTAAATGAATAACTGATCACCAACGTGCATTTCAGGTAAGTGAAGAACGGCCCGGCAAGCCGCTATCAATCAGCCTGATTTGGTCCGATCACGTTCCATGATGCCATCATTAATTATCGACACCTTCACTGACATAGTATGTCAGCTACCCGGAAGAAGACCAATCATCCGTGAGAATGACGGCCGTCATGGCAGTTAAACCAGGCTACCCGGCCAATACGGGCACGGAGGATTTCGGCGGTGTGACGAAGCTGCGTTCACTAACGGTG
>WJMB01000142.1 GCA_014728185.1 Candidatus Coatesiibacteriota bacterium | reverse complement strand
TGAGCCGGACAACTCGGCCACCTTCAAGCGGCTGATGCTGGCGGCCAGCCACGATCCCCGGGTGCTGCTGATCAAGCTGGCCGACCGGCTGCACAACATGCGCACCCTGCAGTATCTCGAGCCGGAGAAGCGACGGCGCAAGGCCCTGGAGACCCTGGACATCTACGCCCCCCTGGCCCACCGTCTAGGCGTGGCCCGCCTGCGCTGGGAGATGGAGGACCGGGCGCTGATGTTTCTCCATCCCGAGGTCTACGCCGACATCGCCGGACAGTTGCGCCAGAGCCGTCCCCAACGCGAGGCCGTGGTCAACACCTTCGTCGAGCGCCTCGAGGGCAAGCTGGATGAGTTGGGGATCGAAACCACCATCTTCGGCCGCTCCAAGCACATTTACTCGATCTACCGCAAGCTGATGAAGAGCCGGCAGCCCATCGAGGAGATCAAGGACCTGCTGGGCGCCCGGGTGATCACCCGGCGCACCGCCGACTGCTACAGTGTCCTCGGGGTGGTCCACAGCATCTGGCGGCCCGTCGCCGGCAGCTTCCGCGACTACATCGCCAACCCCAAGCCCAACCTCTACCAGTCCCTGCACACCTCGGTCCTCGATGAGCAGGGCCGGCGCTTCGAGGTCCAGATCCGCACCGAGCGGATGAACTTCCTGGCCGAGTACGGCCTGGCGGCCCACTTCACCTACAAGGGCGATGAAGAGCTCGATCCGCTGCTGGACAACGAGCTGATCTGGCTACGCCGGATCGTCGATTGGGAGAAGCAGGCCTCCAGCGATCGCGGCTTCGCCAGCGCCGTCAAGGTCGACCTGTTCAGCGAGCAGATCTTCGCCATCACCCCCAAGGGTGACCCCGTGGACCTTCCCCGGGGCTCGACGGTGCTCGACTTCGCCTTCCGCATCCACACCGACCTGGGTCTGCGCTGCGCCGGAGCCCGCGTCAACGGCCAGGTCCAGCCGCTGACCTACCGGCTCAGCGCCGGGGACCGCGTCGAGGTGATCACAGGCTCCAGCGCCCACCCGCGCCCCAGTTGGCTGCGCTACGCTCACACCGCCCAGGCGCGCCACGCCGTCCGGCACTGGTTGCGCGTGCACCCGGAGCACGCCGTCAAGCCCAACCGCACCCTGGTGCGCCTGGCGGCCAAGGGCGACCTCGAGACCTACCGCGCCCTACTTGACCGCGTCGTTCACCTGCCCGAGCTCGAGCTGACCAAGTGCAGCTACACCCGCTTCGGTCACTCCAACATCATCCTGAATGTTCGCGTCCCGGATACCGACAAGCGCCCGGCCGAGGAGGCCGCCTGCCTGGAGGAGCTCTGCCGCGACTTCCCGGAGCTGACCTGCGAGGTGCGCCGGTGAGGCCGGATGGCGAAGAGCACCGACTCGGTCCGGCCCGGGTCCTGATCACCCGGCGTCAGCCGATTCTACCCGACGACCCCCTGGACCCCCTGCGGGAGCTGTTGGCCCGGGAGAAGCCCGGCGTGGGGATCGCCCGGGTCCATCAGGTCCACGGCGTCGACATCCACCATGCCGCCGGGCCGACCTCCGAGCCCTACCCCCGGGCCGACGCCGTGGTCACCGCCGAGCGCGCTCTGGCCGCCGTGGTGGTGACCGCCGACTGCGTGCCCCTGCTGCTGGCCGACCGCGAAGGTCGCTGCGTCGCCGCCGTCCACGCCGGTTGGCGAGGGACCCACGCCGGGATCGCCGGACGCGTCGTCGCCGAACTCGAGTCCCGCTTCGGCGTCAGACCCGAGGAGCTGGCCGCTCGCGTCGGCCCGGCCATCGGCCCCTGCTGCTACGAGGTTTCGTCGGAACTCGGTGCTGACATCGCCGCTCGCTGGGGCGGGGACTGGGTCCATCCCGGACCCGCCGGGCGGCCCCACCTGGACCTGCCCGGCCTGGTGCGCTTCCAGCTCGTTCAGGCCGATGTTGAGGAATCCGCCGTCGGCGGCGGCGGGGAGTGCACCCTCTGCGAGCGCGAGCGCTGGTACTCCTGGCGCGGCGGCGACAAAAGCGGCCGCCTGGTCGCCGCCGTCTGGCTGCCGGATGATGCGTCGCCTGTGTGATAACCCGGCTCGCTCAGCACGGGGTCCGCCGTTCCCCAACCGCCGCGACGCTTTGAGTCCTTGCCCGGATTGCAGATTCGTGAGACCGGGCGAGAGCCGGCAGTCTCCCTCCGGGGGCATCGCGCATTGATCCCGATATCACCATGCCAGTATATACATGTCGTACATGGACTTATGATTGGAGTAGCAATCGGACGAGCAATAAACGCAAGCTACTTGAATTGCTGTTTGTCTACCGAGCACGTCCCCTGCAGCCGCCACTTTTTGACTGCCTACCAGTGACAGGCCCATCTGCTACTACACGTGTATTATCAGCAGATTACAGTGATAAAGCGGTTGAAACTGAGTGCACGATCCCAGGCTATAAACGTCAGTTCCTATCCACGTGATTTCCCTAAACAAATCCCGCCGGATACCGGCTGATCAGCCGCGCCGACGGCCGACACACCCTCCAGCGGTTCGTTTCTCCAGCCATGCTCACGTCAAGCGATCCCATCAGGTGATATAACGTCATGAGAACGCAAGCGATTCCCAGCGATTCCGACGCCCTGCGCGCCTTGGCCAAGGGCCGGGTGCGCCGCCCCGTGGTGGCCGGCCGCTTCTACCCCGCCCCGCCCAAGGTCCTGCGCGCCGAGGTCGAGAAGTACCTGCGCGAGGCCGAGCTGGAGCCCCAACCCGGCCTGCGCGCCCTGGTCAGCCCCCACGCCGGTTACCCCTACTCGGGCCCCGTGGCCGGGGCGGCCTTCGCCGCCGCCGTCCGCGGCGGATACAAGCGGGTGATCGTCGTCGCGCCGAGCCATCAGGCGGCCTTCGACGGCGTCTCCCTCTTCGCCGGCGAGACCTACCAGACACCCTTGGGGAGTCTCGGGATCGACCTCGAGCTTGGCGCCCGCTTGGCCGGGATATTCGACGGGTTGCTCTTCGTCCCTGCGGCCCACGAGACCGAGCACTCCCTGGAGGTCCAGCTTCCCTTCGTCCAGATCGCCCTGGGCGACGTCAAGCTGCTGCCCCTGGTGATGGGTTCCCAGGACGAAGCGACGGCCCGGGGGCTGGGCGAGGCCCTGGCCGCGTCCGTCGAAGCGCTCGGCGGCGTTGAGCAGACCCTGCTGATCGCCTCCAGCGATCTCTCCCATTACCACGAGGACTCGGTGGCCCGGGTCCTCGACGGCGTGGTGACCAGCCACGTGCGGGCCTTCGACCCCGAGGGCCTGCTGGAGTCGATCTCGGCCGGACGGGCCGCCGCCTGCGGCGCCGGACCCATCGTCTGCGCCATGCACTACGCCCGCGCCGTCGGCGCCGAGAACTCCCGGGTGCTCTCCTACGCCACCTCGGGGGATACCTCGGGCGACCGCAGCCACGTTGTCGGCTACCTGGCGGCGGCCTTCCTGTGCCCCGTGGCCGAGCGCACCGAGCACGACCTGGACCGCCTCGAGCGCCGCGAGCTGCTCTGCCTGGCCCGCAATTCCCTCGAGGCCCACTACGCCGGTCAGGCGCCCCCGGAGCTCAACGGACCCAGCAAGCGGCTGCGCCAGCACCGCGGCGCCTTCTGCACCCTCACCAAGCGCGGCAACCTGCGCGGCTGCATCGGCTACGTCGAGCCGATCAAGCCGCTCTGGCTGGCCGTGCGCGAGCTGGCCGTGGCCGCCGCCACCGGTGACCCCCGCTTCGCCCCGGTCCACGCCTCGGAGATCGACGAGCTGCGCATCGAGCTCAGCGCGCTGTCCCCCCTGGAACCCCTCGGGGACCCGTCCGAGGTCGTCGTCGGCCGCCACGGGCTGTTGATCCGCGCCCGGGGACGCTCGGGGCTGCTGCTGCCCCAGGTTCCCGTCGAGCAGGATTGGGAGCGCGAGGAGTTCCTCGACCACACCTGCCTCAAGGCCGGTCTGCCCAAGGGCTGCTGGCGCGACGAGGCTGAAATATTCACCTTCACCGCCCAGGTCTTCGGCGAGTAGCGCCGACCAGGATCATTCGTCGCTTGATAATCGCGGATGCAATCAGGCCCCGTTTGGCGGGGCCTCTTAACATGGGATGCCGAAACCGTATTCGTCGAACCGTATTCGTCTTACCATACTCGTCTTGAAAGTGCTTCTTACCGCTGACCTCAACCAGGGTTGAGTTCACCGGCGCTGGCGCGGAGGTGCTCGGGGAGCGGGTCGAGGGGATACTCGCCCCGGGCGGTGGCCTTCAACGATACCCACCATCCGGAGTCGGTCTGTGGCTCCATCGCCCAGCCATCAATCTTCTCTTCGCCGAAGTACACCGTCACTCGGATACGGCGCCTGTCGAGCTCTAGGATCGCATCGGATAAACCAACCTCGGCGCCGTCAGTAATGTGGCCGCGACGCTCAACGATAATCGGCGTTGCCTGTCCCCGCGTCTGTTCATCTGCTTTGCCGTTTCACATACCGTAGGCAGAGATAGCGTCTTTGAAACCGCTGGTCCGCACTTGCCAACACCCGGCCTTTTATGTGTGCGGCTTTTGGCTGTGAGATAGGATAGGCGGCCGCTATCAGCCCGATCCGCAGACTTGTGATAACCGTCCATCCACCACTGGTGCGCCGCCGTTAGTTGGGGAAGGCGTTATCACCAGAAACTGGACCTGCGTTGGTAATCATCGAGAGCTCCATATAGTGAGGGGCCTCGATAAATACCCCGTGGAAGCCGTCAACATGTGAGGACGGCTGTCTGTTGCAGATTCTAAGCAAACAATAGCCTGCTGTTAGCATATCAATCAGTATCAGGCGGTAGGATGAGCTAGAAAACATTTGGGATCATGGAGCGTGTCCGGACAAAATCAGGCTGATTGGGAGCGGCTTGACGGGCCGATTATCACTTCACATAAATGCACTTGGCATCATAGAACGTGTTCGGACCAAATCAGGGCTGATTAAGAGAGCTTCACGAGCGAGAATTAGCTGTTTTGTTGCGTTCAGCTTAAACCACGATACGATCATGGGCAGTCTATTTATATGATATTGAGGTGGTTATGAGTCGGGCGGCAAACGGGTGACCTTTAACTGCAAGCCAATAGGCAGAAGGAGTTATCCTCCTAGTACAACCCTTACAGCTGCCACTTTTTTAACAGCCGATAAGTGACAGACGCATCTGCTGCAAATCATGTATTACCAGCGAAATTCATTTAAAACCCGGTCCGAACAGGGTATACGATACCATGCACTTTTTTGGCCAAGCATCCATTTGGCATACCCTTGTTACTTGTTATTACAACATAACGATATTTAGGAGTCAGCGGCGATTTGCTGTCAAGGCGAAGTGTGCTGATATTCGGGTTCGCGTATGACCAGGCCCGTATAAGCCGCCACTTGTCGGCTGTCCGTCTTGTGGCAGGTATCCGATGATCATCACCTCTATTATCAACAGGATCAAATTAGCATCAGGTCCGGTCAGGGTATACGATCCGAGCATTATCTGAAAAGCCATTGGCATATTATTCCAGTCCGGATGCGAGTGATAATCCCCAGGGTAATGTATCAGCCCGACACCAGCCGGCAGTAGGTAGGCGCGACAGTCTTGCAACAGATCCCCCTTGGCAGCCGCCCGTCCGGGCGGCTATACTTGTCGTGTCGTTATCAACCCACGGAGTGGCCGTGTTCAGGCAACCGCTCGTCCCGCTCCTGACGCTCACGGCTGTCGTCGCCGGGGCTACCGGCATCCCAGAGTTCCAATGGCCGGTGAACGGCGAGGTCTCGTTGGCCTTCGCCGAATACGAGGACCCGCTGCTCGGCCCGGCGCTGCATCCGGGTATCGACATCGAGGCCGCCCCGGCCGACGTGGTCCGCGCGGCCGCGGCGGGGACGGTGGTCTTCATCGGCACTCTGCCGCCCTACGACGAGCTGGTGATCATCGAGCACGACGATTACCTCTGGACCTACTACGGCCATCTGTTCCGGGTGCGGGTGGAGGAGGGCGAGGTAGTCGAGACGGGACAGATTATCGCCCAGGTGGGGCAAAGCTCGGTGACGGGGGAGTACGCCTGCCACTTCGAGTTGCGGCGCGGCGGGTTGAACGTGAACCCGCTGGCGTATCTGCCGCCGGAACCCGAGCCGGGGTCGGAGCCGTAGATAAAGGGCGCCGTTTGTGCTATTACTGGAGAAACGTGACAAGCCGGTCCGCGGCCCGTCGGGGCGCCGACCGTTACTGACAACTTGAGCCGCAGGGAGTTCATCATGCGCAAAGGAATCGTCACCGCCGTGGCCCTGGGCGTGTTGGTCGCCGGCGGGGTCTGGCTGAGCCTCAACGCCACCGAGGTCGTGCTGGCCGACACCGGCGAGGCCAACGCCTACCAACTGCTGACCACCTTCAACAACGTGCTGCGGCTGATCAAGGACGAGTACGTCGAGGACCGCCCGCTGGACGAGTTGATCTACGGCGCGATCAGCGGGATGCTGGGGACCCTGGACCCGCACTCCAGCATGCTGGAGACGGCGGACTACGAGAACCTGAACCTGCGCACCACGGGCAAGTTCGGCGGCCTGGGGATGCAGGTGCAGATCACCACCGAGGACAACACGCTGACGGTGATGTCGCCCTTCGACGGCACCCCGGCCTCGGAGGCCGGACTGCTGCCCGGCGACAAGATCCTGGAGATCGACGGTGTGAGCACCTACGAGCTGACGATCAACGAGTCCGTGGACATGATGCGCGGCGAGCCCGGCTCCGAGGTCACCTTGACGATCGCCCGCGCCGGCGTCCCCGGCACCATCGCGGTCACCCTGACCCGGGCCGAGGTCGAGGTCGACAGCGTCCCCGATCACTTCATCACCTCCCCGGGGGTGGGCTACGTCCGCATCAGCGACTTCAGCGAGGACACCGACTCCGAGCTGGAGCTGGCCGTGCGGCAGCTCCTGGATGAGGGGATGGAGTGGCTGATCCTGGACCTGCGCGACAACCCCGGTGGCACGCTCAACGCCGCGGCGTCGGTCAGCGAGATGTTCTCGTCGGGCACCGGCGAGCTGATCGTCTACACCGAGGGCCGCAACGCCGAGGCCACCCATACCGAGTTCCGCACCACCGACGGCGGTTACAAGGTCCGCGTGCCCGTGGCCCTGGTGATCAACAACGGTTCGGCCTCGGCCTCGGAGATCCTCACCGGAGCGCTCAGGGCCTGGGACCGCGCCGTGGTCTTCGGGGTCACCAGCTTCGGCAAGGGCTCGGTGCAGCAGGTCTACCCGCTGGACCGCATCAGCACCGGCGGCGCCGAGGACCGGGCTGTCAAGCTGACCATTGCTCGCTACTACACCCCGGACGGTGTCTGCATCGACGAGATCGGCATCGACCCCCACGTCTACCTGGAACCCAACTTCTACACGGCCTTCGCCTCGCGCTTCATCGCCGCCGGCTATCATCGCCAACTGACCACGGAGTTCCGCCTGGAGCACGGCGAGGGCGAGTCCCGCGACGACTTCGAGGCCCTCGACGACGCGACCCTGGCCGAGCTGATCATCGCCTTCATGGAGGAACAGGAGGACCCCTTCGATTACACCCCGGGCGAGGTCGAGGGCGAAACCCTTGAGCAGTTGCGCATCGCCCTGACCGCCCAACTGATCACCCAGGAGGGCGGCGTCGACGGTCCCAGCCTGGCCCGTCGCTACCGCATCGCCAACGACAAGTGGATCGACGAGGTCATCCGCCTGATGGAGGATGAGCAGGCCCTGGCCGAGGCCGAGGAGCGCACCATCGACAAGCTGGCCGAACTGGCCGAGGAGCGCGAGAACCAGCGGCGGCGCCTGTGGTAGGGATGATGCGTCAGACCCTGATTCTCCTGGTGCTGGGGGCGGTCGCCGCGACCGCCCTCTGCCCGGAGTGCGGCGCCGAGACCGTCGGCGACGAGGCCTTCTGTCCCACCTGCGGCGCACTGCTGGCCGGGCGCGAAGAGCTGCTGACCGCCCGCGCCGCCCTGGTCGCCGTGGGCAGCGACGCCGAGTACAGCGTTCGTCTGCCCGACCACAGCCCCGGGCTGACCCTGATCGAAACGCCGCGCTATCGCGGCGCCGGCTTCGTCATCGACGCCGCCGGTTCGGTGCTGACCACGAGTCGGGTCGTCGAGGGCGGCGAGGAGTTCTGGGTCCGCCTGGCCGACGGCACGGAGCGCCAGGCCGAGCTCGCCGGTGTGGACTCCGCCACGGGGATCGCTCTGCTGCGCATCGCCGATCCCCCGCCCCACGTGGAGCTGGCGCCGCCGGACCCCGGGGCATCCCTCGAAACCGGTGACCCGGTGACCGCCCTGACCCTGACGCCGCGCGGTCTGCTGACGGCGGCCCCCGGTGTGATCAGCACCGACAGCCGCCAGCGCAGCGGCCTGCTGCTCATCGAGCGCTCCCTGCTCTTCGACGCCGATGTGGAGGGTCGCTACGACGGCGGACTGCTCATCGACGAGGCCGGGACCGTGTTAGGGATGATCACGATCCGCCCCGGGGCGATGCTGGAGCGCGGCCGAGCCCTGGCCGTTCCCGTCGAGCTGCTCGCCGAGACGGCCGCCGAGCTGGCCGACGACGGCCGTTACGAACGCCCCTGGCTTGGCCTGGCCCTGCTGGAGCCCGCCGGGGAGGCCCCCGTCGTCTGGTTCACCATCCCCGGCTCCCCGGCGGCCGCCGCCGGTATCGGGCGCGGTGAACGCCTGACCGCAATTGACGGCGAAGCGGTCACCGGCCTGGACCAGGCCCGCGGACTCCTCGCCGCCCGGGGCTTCGGTGCCGCCGTCACCCTGACCTTGGAGGATGAAAGCGGTCCGCGGGAGGTTGCACTGACGGTGGGAACCCTGCCCGAGGACCCGCGCCCGGCCCCGCGCGACGCCCTGCAGTTCCAGCTCGGCCTCCACGTCGAGCCGACCGCCGCCGGGTTGCTGGTCACCGCCGTGCGCCCCGGCTCCCCCGCCGACGTTGAGAAGACCCCTGTCGGCGAGACGCCCTACTACCGGGGCATCCCCGGCGCCGCCTTCGAGGATGAGGGCTACCTGGAGCTCGACGGCGAGGAGAGCCTGCGCGAGCTCGTCGAGAACAGCTACCTGGAACGCCACTTCGCCCTGGGCATCTTCTGGGGTCCCACCCGCCGCGACGGCAAGGTGCTGATCTCCCCGCTGAAGGCCCCGCCGCTGCTGTAAACCCACCGGGGGGGTGTTCATCCGGACCTCTAAAAAAACGGGCCGCCCCGGGGCGGTCCGTTTTGAATAGCCGTTGTTCAGGTAGTTTCGGCGGTGTTTATCCGCTTGAGCGCTGGTATGGACGGCTAGGGCTTGCCGGGCTTGGGGTCGGCGCCTCGAATGGTGCCGATGGTGCTTTAAACTCAGTATGACCAATACGAAAAGGTTCAGTCAGCTACCTTTGCTGCCATTTGTTGGACAATACTCTCTTTTTTCGGCTCAGAAGTGGTTGTTTTACCCGAAACGTGGCCCAGTTCGATCGTCGCTCCATCGGGCCCTGTGACTTTCACGTGGATTTTGATCTCGCCGTCGCCAGGCATTTTCATCAACCCTCCCGTCTTTTAGGCACAACACGTTTATCATAGAGAATTTTTCCAATTTTGTCAACAATTCCCTGGGTTTCTTTTAATAGTTCATTGTCCTGAAATGTATTAGGTTCTTTTGAGTCAAGAGAAACTATCCCAATTAAATGATTATTAACAGGGTGTACTGCTGCTATTAATAAATACGATCGTATATCACGCTTAAACCTTAATACCTTTTTCTCATCTAGTATAACACCTTTTTTATGTAATAAACGTATTAATTCAGATAATCCATCTTTTACTGCAGGCAGATTGCTTGATCGAATATAATTACTATTGGAATTGTATACAAACTGTTGCCATAAAAGGCCCGCAAAACCTTCCCCTCTTTTAAAGCGTACAGGGGTTAATTCTGTCCCTAAAGGTGCTCTGGCAATATTATTAAGCGAGTTGCATCTTATCTTGAAGTATGAAACTCTTATCGCATCACTGTCATCTGTATCATATAGCTTACGTATCCATTCAAGACCTATTCGTAAAGCCGCATTAAGTCGAATTTGATCACGTCGGCTTTTTACTATTACAAATACAGTAAGAAATACATTTAACACGAGGATTATATAGAACCAACTGATACATATTTCTTTGAATAGGGATAATGCGCCAATTGTCAGGCTTATTAGCCCTACAATATATCCTGAAATTACTAGCATAGCTTAATCCCCTCGCCCTCCTCCACCCGGCCGACGCGGGCGATGAAGTGTCCGGCCTCGACGAAGGCGGCCTTGTAGTCCGCCCACTTGTCGGCGTCGTCGAAGAACAGCAGGCCGCCCGAGGTCTGGGGATCGTGGGCCAGGTGGATGAGCTGCTTGTCGGCCTCGGCATCGCGCTCCGGAGCGAGGCTGACGAAGTCGGCGTAGGCCTTGAGGTTCTTGAACAGCCCCCCCGGCTTGAGGCCCTCCTCGGCTTGAACGAAGACCTCGTCGCTGATCACGGGCAGGTGGTCGAGATCGAATACCAGGCGAACGGCGGAGTTGCGGGCCACCTCGGCGGCGTGACCGGCCAGGCCGAAGCCGGTGACGTCGGTGCAGGCGTGGGGCTTGAAGGCGCGGGCGATATCGGCGGCGTAGCCGTTTAGTTTCTCGGCGTTGCTCGTCAACAACTCAAGACCTTCGGCGGACAACTCGTCGGCCTTGAGCGCGGTGGCCAGGATACCCGTTCCCAGGGGTTTGGTGATTGCGATGAAGTCGCCGGGGCGGGCGCCGCTGTTCTCCCAGAGCTCGCCTTCGGGGTGGATGGCGAAGGCCGCCAGGCCGTACTTGAACTCCTGGTCGGTGACGGTGTGGCCGCCCAGAAGCACCACACCGGCCTCGGCCATCTTCTCCTGGCCGCCCTGGAGGACCTCGATCAGGTACTCGAGGGGGAAGTCGCGGTCCGGGTAGCAGGCGATGTTGAGCGCCCCCAGGGGTTTGGCGCCCATGGCGTAGATGTCGGAGAGGGCGTTGGCGGCGGCGATGCGCCCGTAGGCCCGGGGGTCGTCGACCACCGGGGTGAAGAAGTCCGTGGTCGCCAACAGCACCCGACCGTCGCCCAGGCGCACGGCACCTGCGTCGTCGGCGTGGTGGACCGGCGAGAGCAGGCGTTCGTCGTTAACGGGGGGCAGGGCGTCCAGCACCTGCCGCAGGGCCGCGGGGCCCAGCTTGCCGGCTCACCCCGCGCAGGCGACGCTGACGGTGAGCCGCTTGAGCTCCTCGCGTCCGTCCCGGTTCTTATCTTTGGAGTCTGCCATGGCCAGGATTATACTCCGTATCGTAAGGCGTGGCAAGGCCCGGGTGCGGCCGTGCCGCATCCAGGTTCACAGGTGGCTGCTTATTGACATATACTATCGTTAGCAAACTGACATGGC
>WJMB01000017.1 GCA_014728185.1 Candidatus Coatesiibacteriota bacterium | reverse complement strand
AGCGCAGCCGCCGCCACGGCGCCCCGACGGAACAGGTGGTAGAGACCCGGCGGCACCAGCAGCCACAACGGCCAGGGCAGGGAGTCGAAGAGCGCCGCCAGGGCCGCGCCGATCAGGCCGGGCTGCTCGGCGGTCAGTCCCTGGCGCAGGGTGTAGGTCTTGGCGCTCAGGTGAGCCCACAGGTTGGGCGCCGAATCGACCATGCCGAAGTCGTAGGCGGACGAGGCCCCGGCGCGCAGCGGCAGGTAGAGGTAGAGGGAGAGCCCCAGCAGTCCGGCGGCCAGACTCAGCGCCACCCCCGCCGCCCGGCGCCCCCGGGGCGGGCGCAGCAGGCCGCGCAGCCAGGCGTAGAGGAAGAAGGGCGCCAGCGCCAGGGCCGAGAGGTGGTTGGCGAAGAGCAGTCCCAGGGTGAAAGCCAGCAGCACCGCCGGGCGGGCGTCGTCGGCGTCACGCTCCGCCGTCCTCGACCCCGGCAGGCAGCGCGCCGCCGCCCAGATGCTCAGGGCGAGGAGCAGTTGCTGCAGGGCGTGGACCTCGAAGGTCAGGGCCTGCTCGACGACCAGCATCCCGCAGCCGAAGGCCAGCGAGCCCAGCAGCGCCGCCCGGGAACCCAGCCGCAGCTCCTCCAGGGAGCGCAGGACCAACAGGGCGGCGAAGAGGGAAAAGACCAGGGAGAGCGAGTTGAAGGCCGCGTCCGGCGAGAGACCGGCCAGGGTGCAACCGGCCAGGCGCAGGTGGCCCGTCAGCATCAGCAGGGGATAGCCCGGCGGGTGGGCCACGCCCAACTCGGCGGCGGCGCCGGCCAGCTCCGGCGAATCACCGATGAACAGTCCGTCGGCGAGGAAGGGCAGCCGCAGGGCCAGCAGAACCAGGATCAGCACCCAGCCCAGGCGGGCCGAGAGTCGGCGCTCTTCCCGTGGGGTGGCGAGGCCGGGGGAGCGTTCCGTAGCCTTCATCGAGAACTCCCGGGGTCGTCGACGGACTGCAGGCGGGCCAGCTCGGCGTAGCGGCCGCCCCGGGCCAGCAGCTCGTCATGGGCGCCGCTCTCGATGATGCGGCCGTTCTCCAGGAAGTGGATGCGCTCGGCGTCGCGCACCGTTGCCAGGCGATGGGCCACCACCAGCACGCCGCGCCCCGAGGTCGCCGCGTTCAGGGAGCTATGGACGCGGCGCTCGCTCTCGGCGTCCAGGTTGGCCGTCGGTTCGTCGAGAACCAGCAGTCGCGGATCGCGCAGCAGCGCGCGGGCGATGGCCAGGCGCTGGCCCTCGCCGCCGGAGAGTAGCCCGCCGCGCTCGCCGATCTCGGCGTCCAGACCCTCGGGGAGGCGGCGGACGACCTCGGCGGCGTCGGCGGACTCCAGGGCGCGCCAGAGTTCCTCGTCGGCGGCCTCGGGACGGGCCAGTCGCAGGTTCTCGGCCACCGTCCCGGCGCTGAGGACGATCTCCTGGGGGACCAGGGCCTGGCGGCGGCGCAGCAGGCCGGGGTCGTAGGTCGAGAGCGGGCGATCATCGAGGAGCACCCGGCCCTCGTCGGGCTCCAGCAGACCCAGGGCCAGGTTGAGCAGGGTCGACTTCCCCGCTCCGCTGGGTCCCACCAGGGCGGTCACCCCGGTCGCCGGGACGCTGAAGCTGACCCCATCGAGAATCCGGCGGCCTTCGATGGAATAGACAACATTCTCGAAGCGCAGCTCGCCGTCGATCTCGACGCCGCCTTCGGGCCCACATTCGTCATCGGCGGCCTCAGCGGGCGGCCAGAGCAGGGCGGGGTCGGGCAGATAACGCTTCTCGCTCTCCTCGAGGGCCAGCCCCTCCGGCGTGCCCCCCGGAGTCCAGGCGAGCAGGGAGTTGAAGCGGGCCAGCTCGATCCCCGCCGGGGCCAGGCGCAGCCGGGCCCGGGAAAGCGTCTTGATCGGCTCGAAGGCAATGGCCATCAGGCCGATGAGCTCGAAGAGACCGCCCGTGGTCAACAGGCCGTCCCGGACCAGGGAGCCACCGTAGATCAGCAGGCCCACCAGACCGGCGCCGACCAGGAACTGGACCAGGCCACGGTAGGCCGTCGTCAGGGCCTCGCTCTTGAGCCGGTAGCGGTAGTGGCGGCGGGCCGGTTCATCGAAGGACTCCTCCTCGTGCCGCGCCGCGCCGAAGGCGGTCACCAGCTCGACGGCGGCCAGCCGCTCCCCGGCATAGCCCAGGATGTCGGCGGTGGCCCGGGAGTGCCGTCGGGCGTAACGCCGGGCGTGGCGGTTGAACAGCGCCACCGCCGGACCAATCAGGGCGAAGACCCCGGCGATGAAGATCGCCATCCGCCAGTGGTGGACGATGATCAGCGTGGTGACCAGAATCACCGTCAGCAGGGACTTGATCAGATCGCGCAGCGTCGTGGCCGCTCCGGCCAGGCCGCGCGGGCTCTCGTCGAGACGCGAGATCAGCTCGCCGGAGCGTGCGCGCAGGAAATCGACGAAGGGTACGCTCAGCAGCCGCTCCAGCCCGGCCCGTCGCATCCGCGCCGCCAGGTCCTGCCCGGCCCGGGCCGCGGCGTAGAGGCTGAAGAAGGAAAAGACCCCGGCCAGCAGCATCGCCGCGCCCATCGCCGCCGGCAGCAGCCAGAGCGCCGTCCTCGCGGGATCGGCGACGCCCCAGTCGGCCAACAGCTCCAGCAGTTGCGGCTCGCGACCGCCCAGCAGGTCCACCAGCCAGCCCAGCAGGCGCGGGAAGGCGGCCTCCAGCCCGGCGGCGGCCAGGGAGCCCAGCACGGCGATCGTCAGCGCTCCGGCGTAGCGGCGCAGATAGGCGCCGACGCCGCGACCGAAGGGCGTCAGGTTGGGCGGGGTATCCTCGCGCCGGGTATTATTACTCCGGGTCGTCATCTCTATGGGTCCAACTCTATGGGTCCAAAGGAAGCACGGCCCAGATAAACAACCAAGCCGGGGCGTCCCGGGACGCGCACGGGTCACATGGGGCTTCCGGCAGCAGGCAGCCGCCCGCGAAGCGGAGGGTGCGCCTAGCATAGCATCCGGCGCCGTTCTTGACCAGCCGCGAGCGCAAGCCGCAACAGGTGCCTGGTTAACCGGTCCGTAAACACCGTCAAGCCACTCAACCTCATACGTGAAACAACTGTTAGGCCTCATGGAACCTGATCGGACCAAATCAGGCTGATCGCTAGCGGCTTGCCGGGCCGAAAATCTCTATTCGGATATGCTTCGCTTATGTCCAAACATTTTTGCATTCCCATACTACCTGTTATTAAGATTTGGGATCATCACACATACATGAACAGGTATGTATCGCTAATCGCTTGTTATTATGTGTTTTAGAGATGTGCGGACTGCCACGGCCCATGCGTTGTCTGGTGGCAAAAAGATGCGCTCTAAGCGGGTGTTTCTACCAGAACGCTGCGAGTCTAAAACGCTGCGAGTCGGAAAGCCGCGAGTCGGAAAGCCGCGACTCCTTGACTTGCCTCCCGGGCCTCACAGCTCAAGGAGGCTATCTGCTTTCTATTAGCGACTTTATCAGATGTGAAACTATTGGCTTGTCGAGCTGGGGCCATTCGTGAGGTGGTTGTCGGCACTTCCGCTCCAAGTGCCGCTCGTTGTCTCTTCAACGTCGGTTCAGTTTCAGGTGATAATCCCTTGCAATTTAAATAGCTTGTTTTGTGACAGGTCTCTTCAGATCATCACCTCTATTATCAACAGGATAGAATCACGAGCAGGTCCGAAGAGGGTATACGATCACAAATGGTGTTCATTGCGAAAAATAGCATTCGAATACTCGAATACCCTTTCTCTTTGTGCTATACTAAGACGGTATCGCGACAACCCAAACGACTCCTAACAACCGAAAGGAACCCGATGGGTATCAAAGATCAAGCCCGCCGCGCCCGGGGCGAGCTGATGGACGCTCCCATGGCCGAATTCTACAAAGCCCACCTCTCCGGCGACGGAGCGCTGGATTTCAAAACCAAGGAGCTGATCGCCCTGGCCTTTTCCTACGGCAACAAGTGCCAGGCCTGCATCAAGCACCACAAGGCCATCGCCCTGAAGGCCGGGATGACCGAGGAGGAATACCGCGAACTGGTGGCGGTCTGCGAAGTTACCGCCGCCGGCGGCGTTTTGATGGATTTCGGCACAACCGAGTCGGCGAGGTGATCGGGATGGAGCTCAAGGACAACGCCGAGCTCAACGCAGGATTCGTCGAGTTCTACAAGAAGGTCTTCACCCAAGAGGGCGCTTTGGGGCGCAAGTTCAAGGAGATGCTGGCCGTGGCCGTGGCCTACGGCAACGGCTGCACCCCCTGCATCCGGGGCCACGTCGCCAAGGCCCGCCGATTGGGGATGACCGACGAGGAGTACCGTGAGCTGATCGCCGTGGCCGAGGTGATTATGGCCGGCGGCATCCGCGAGCGCTTCGTCGAAAGCAAGTCCGAGGAATAGCTTTCAATAGCTGCCGGAACAGGTTTAAGGCAAGGCTGACGCTGGAGCTCATCATCGACGCGACCAGCCGTGTCTTGTCGGGCCTTCGCTTGACCCTGCCCCACCCCTGTGATAGGCTAAAAACCCGCTCCCCGGCGGGGAGCCAGTCTTGCAACCGCAAGGACGGAACCTTTACGGGCGGTTTCGTCGGCGCGGCCGGCGCCTTTTACCAACTGGGAGGTTGAATGTCTTCCGAACACGAAATCATCGGCACCGACGATAACTTCACCGACGAGGTGGAACAGAGCGACATCCCGGTGATGGTCGACTTCTGGGCCACCTGGTGCGGCCCCTGTCTGGCTATCGCCCCCGCCGTCGAGGAGCTGGCCAAGGACTACCAGGGCAAGCTGAAGGTCGTCAAGGTCAACGTCGACGAGAACCCGGGAGTTGCCGGCAAGTACGGCATCCGGGGCATCCCGACGCTGCTGTTCTTCAAGGGCGGCGAGGTTGTCCGTCAGGTTGTGGGCGCTCAGCCGAAGAAGCGCTTGCAGAAAACCATCGACGACATACTCTAGCTTTCCCCCCACCGCGTCTTGAAACAAACCGGCGCCCCGCGGCGTCGGTTTGTTAGCGGAGGATGCTCGAGTCCGCGATCCCCCGCCAACTTTATTTCTGCAGGGCTCTCCCGTCGCTGACGAACTGGCTGCGCGCGAGCACGTATCTCTCAATCCAGAACCAAACCGCTAGAAGTATTGACCAATAATAATTGGGATAACATACCCTGTCCGAACCGAATCATGATTGTAAACTGCTGATAATAAAATGATGACTCTCAGATACTTATCGCAAAACCGGCAGTTTAAGAAAGTGGCGACAATCAAGGGGGCTTCCCTGTAGCTAATCCTAGTGTCGGCGCGCTTGAATATGCCCTGAGTCCGCGTGCTACCTAGACCTAAGTTCTGTAATAACAGGTAATAAGGGCACACTTTACATAAACGCTTGATCAAAAACGTGCATTTCAGGGAAGTGTATATCTACCCAACAAGCCGCACCCAATCAGTTTGATTTGGTTTGAACACGTTCCGTGATGCCTAGCGATAAATGCCTGTTCAGACACGTATGATAATCCCTTTAGGGATCACTTAACTGTCACGGACCATGGTGTTACTGATATCGTTCTGATACAAGCTGTCATTGGGCAATCAGGTTTGCACATCGAATTAGTTGTTTGTGGCAGGTACGTGGATTACCACATTCCCAGGATGCCCGTGTTGGTTTCTCGGCGCTCAACAAGGAACAGCTTGTTACTATCGGCCTCTATGAAGATGCGTCGATCTTAAGTAGCATAATAGCATACATATATAACGATTAAGCACTGGTATCTGAAGACAAGAGTCTTCTCTTTCTTCGGCATTGTCATGTAACAGCCGTTTTTTTCGAAGTGGGGGTGTCTCGAATTGTAACTAGCCGGTCCGGGTTCGTGTGTGATGCCTCCCTTTAATAAATATGCCTTACGCAAGTAGCTCGTCATCTTCTCCGCAACCACATCAAAGAACCTCTTCGAATCGAACAGCGTATTCGCTGGCGAGCCCTAGCCATCCCCCCGGTCATTCTTGTCCCCTTGACCGGTCCCGGGCCTGCGGATATAATCAAAACGCTATCTGGAGGCCGCCGGAGCACGGGCGTCCCAAACCATACCCACTCTAAAACAAACCCGAAACGGTTTTTTATCATGCCCTTATCAAACGCCTCCCTTGAGCTGACCGACGACAAATATCCGCGGATCGACCTGGGCTCCGGGATACCCATCCTGTTACTCCACGGTATGTTCGGCAAGCCGGACAACTGGGACCACGCCCTGGAACACCTCAGCGAGAAGTACCGGGTGATCACCCTAGAACTGCCCATCTTCGACAGTAGCTGGCGCGATCCCACCGTGGAGGGGCTCAGCCGCTACGTCGCCGACTTCATGGAGTGGGCGGAGCTCGACGGCGCGGTTATGGTGGGCAACTCCCTGGGCGGTCATATCGCCCTCTACCTGGCCTGCTTCTACCCCGAGCTGACCCGGGGTCTCGTCCTCACCGGCTCCTCGGGCCTCTTCGAGCGCGGCTACGAGCAGGGCATCCCCACCAGCCCCAACCGCGACTGGATCTACGACCGGGTGGCCGAGATATTCTACGACAAGTCCAACATCCGTCCCGAGATCGTTGACGAGGTCGATGAGTTCCTCAAAAGCCGCCGTAACAAGTTCCGCCTGGTCAAGGTGGCCAAGTCCGCCAAGCGCACCCACATGGGCGAACACCTCTCCAAGATCGAGGTGCCGACACTGCTGGTCTGGGGTCGCGAGGACACCATCACCCCCCTCGACGTGGCCCACGAGTTCCGCGACAACATCGTCGACCGCGAGCTGGTCATCTACGAAGAATGCGGCCACGCCCCCATGCTGGAGTACCCTGAAAAATTCACCGAGTCACTGCTGGATTTCCTGGACCGCCGCATCGGCTGACAACTGGGGAAACGATGCCCGATCTTCTGGAAAGATCCAAGCTCACCATCCTCCGGCGAGTATACAAACGAAGGATGCGCCGTCTGGAACGGCAACTCAGGGACCCCTGGCCCGCCCAGGAGTCCGCTTTGAAATACCTGATGGCCCGCGCTGCGCAGACAGACTTCGGCCGCGACCACGGCATCACCGCCACGATCAGCCTCGATGAATATCGGCGGCGGGTTCCCCCGGCGCCCTACGAGCGCTTCGAACCCTACATCGAGCGGATGCTCGACGGCGAGCGCTCGGTTCTCTGGCCGGGCAAGGTCCGTTACTTCTCCCTGACCAGCGGCACCACCGCCGAGCGCGGCAACAAGTACATCCCCTTCACCAACCAGATCTGGCGGGTAAATCACAACGCCGGCCGCGACTGCCTGTTCTTCCATTGCAACCGCCGCGGCGGGGACCTGAGCCTCTTTCTGGGCCAGATGCTCTTCCTCGGCGGCACCACCGATCTCTCCAGGGTCTCCACCGGCATCTACTCCGGCGACCTCTCGGCCATCACCAGCCGCCGCCTGCCACCCTTCTACAAACAGCGTTACCTCCCCGGCGATCAGATCGCCTCGATCAGCGACTGGGAGGAGAAAATCGACCGCATCGCCAAGGTGGTCCAGGGTAAGGATGTGCGGATGATCTCCGGCATCCCCTCCTGGCTGCTGGTCCTCTTCGAACGCGTCCGCGAGGAGTACGGCGATCCCAAGGCCAAGCTGACCGAGATCTTCCCCGAGCTGCGCCTGCTGATAACCGGCGGGGTCAACATCCGGCCATACCTCGAACTCTTCGACGAGATCATCGGCGAGAACGTCGATTACGAGGAGGTCTACCCCTCCTCGGAGACCTTCATCGCCATCCAGGACCAGACACCCGAGGACGGCCTGCTGCTGATGTGCGACTACGGCGTCTTCTACGAGTTCATTCCCGCCGAGCGCGCCTTCGACGACAACCCGCCCCGGCTGACCGT
>WJMB01000016.1 GCA_014728185.1 Candidatus Coatesiibacteriota bacterium | reverse complement strand
TTGGCACCATTATCGCCGGAGGGATCCTCGTCGGCTCGATCCTGATCCTGCTGCTGACCCGGCGTCCCGGCGGCGGCACCCCCCTGGGCTGCGGCGATCACTGCGCCTGCCGCGACGGCGGCGAGTGTCGCAAAGCCGAAGAAAAAGAGTGACCCGATGAGCTGGCTCGGCTGGCTGATGATCGGCCTGGGCGTTCTCGGCGGCCTGCTGGCCCTGTTCCTCATCAGTCGCCGTGAGCGGCGGCGCGATCCCTGCCGGGGCTGCCCGGGTTGCAGTCCGAGAGCCAAGCGCCGGGCGGAACGCTCCCGAGGTGAAACACCAGAGCCTTCCACCAAATAGCAAACCGGCCCCGCGGGGCCGGTTCGCTTATGCACTGAATCCAGTGGTCGCTTACTGAACCTTGATGGCGCCCCAACTGGTCTCGATGACGCTGGAGTCATCGGGGAACCAACTGGCGAAGATGGCGTCCAGCATGGCCTGCTCGTTGGTGTCATCGGCAGCTACGATGTCGAAAGCGCAGAAGACGCTCTCCCAGATTCCGCCGTCATCGATGGTGTGGATGGCGCAGACCTGGTTGCTCATACTGGAGAGCTCACCCAGGGCCGTGGAGTTGGCGCCCGGCGTGATCTGATCGATGTAGAAGCCGTTGCTGGGGAAGATATCGGAGGAGATGGGCACGACCATGCCGTCCCAAAAGCCGCCGGCGCTGCCGGTAACTTCTTCGTTGTCGGTGTCGCTGGTGATATCCTGCGAGGCGCCGGCGATACCCAGGTAGTTGGGATCGAAGTCGCCGTCGGGACCACTGGTGGCCCAGAGGTAGTCCTGACCGCAGAAGAGCACATAACCACCGGCGTCCATGAAGCTCATCAGCGAGGCTTTGTCACCGGCGGTCGGTCCGGGACCCCACCAGTCGTCAGAGGTAGTGTAGATGACCAGATCCCCAGTGAAGGAATCCAACCCGGGGGTGTCGCCGCTCTCCGGGGCCTCGCCCGTGGTGATGTCGGTGACGCCCATCGCGGTCAGGGCGTTTTGGTACAGGGTCATCGTGTCGCCGAAACCGTCGTTGCCCTCGCGCTGCATGGCGATGAAGACGCTGATATCAGTATCAAAATCAGCGGGCTCGGGAGTCACGCCGACGGCGCGGACGATCAGGGGTTCGGTTGGAACCGAGATGGCGTTCCCGGCGGCCATGGCGACGGCCGCGATGATCATCACGAACAGTCCGATCTTGCGCATTTGGTCTCCTTTGGGGTGGGTGGTGTTTTCTTTGGTCCCTGTCGGACCCAATGTGAGTTAATAGTAGCACCATGTCGTTGCGCTGTAAAGGCTCAATTTCCATAATCTAATAAAATGATATTCAATTTGGTCCCGTATTTTCAACAACAACAACCAAATAGTCAATTTGAAAAGTGTGCTGGCGTCCTTTTTTCAAGCACTGAAAGAGTATGATGACAATGGCGGTCCGGATAATCAGGAGTCTCAATAACTGATGGAAATAGCATCTTCACGGTAACCTGAATCAGTCTCCGGCGCTTGCGAACTGCGGGAGAGAAGTAGCTGATAACTCCTTGGCTGCGGCGTCGGCTCGACCGTGCGGCCGGACGATACGAGTATCAATCGGCCGAGAATGAGTCGGGGAACCGACCGAAGAACACACCGTCCGACACCAGCGACGATCTGTAGCACCCGCAACCCCCGACGGTCCACCGGCCCCCTACGGCAGACAAGGCGCGCAATGCTATGTCGCGGCAACAAGCTGGATGTGGTTTAGAAAAGAAATGGGAACCGATCTTCCAAGCAACTGGGAACCGCTAGCAGTGATTAGTTCTCGATGTTCGTGTTGCCGATTGCTCAACACGAAAAAGCGCCTGGCTGTTCCAAGGGCTTGAAGCAAACAAACTGCTCTGGCTTGAGCCTTGTCTAGTTGAAGCTAGCGGATCAACCGAAGGGCGAGTCGTCTTTCCGGCGACATACAGCGTTAAGTGCGGAATAGGCCAGGGTCTCACTACAACCGCCGTGAAATGTCAGGTAAATGAGCTCGAAATCTTTAGATATCAAGTGGTTGGAAATCGTGTCCAGTTCAACGGCAAGTGATGATCCCACCTGATTACCGGGGGATCTTATCCCGTGTTCGGACCGGATTGCGAAAGTTTTCCGCTGATAATAAACGTCTTGCAGCAAATGCGTCCGTCACTTATAGGCGGTTAAAGTGGAGGCTGCAAGGGGCGCGCTCGGTGGATAACTGACCCTGCCTATTGGCTTGCAGTTAAGGGTCACCCGTTTGCCGCTCGACGCATAACTGCCCCAATATCAAGTAACAAGACCACGCATGATCGTATCGGGATTCAAGCCGAACACAACTAATCAGCCAATCCTTGCTTGTGAGACTCTCTTTATCGGCCCTGATTTGGGCCGATCACATTCCATGATGCCAAAGGCTTCTTTGTACAACATAAATCATCACACACGGTTGCGGGGTACTTTGACAACATCGCTCTACAGCTTGCATTTGGAAAAGCTGATAGAGCGTGGGGCGGTCAATGTTTATTGCACATTGTCATATCAAACCTGCGGACAATACCCCTGACTGCCGCAATTGGACTTATCGAGGATAGACGCCCGCTGATGGGCCGTCGGCGCCACGCAGCGGATAAGACAGCCCCGGGCTGACAGAGCAGGTTTGGCGTCGATGACGCCGTATACCATGAGGAGCGGACCGCTCACTCCTCCCGGTAGATGCTCCCGCCGATGAACTCGCGCAGCAGCGAGGTCGAGGGCACGGGCTCGTCGGGGATATCCAGGAAAAAGCCGATGAAGGCCAGCAGGCGGTCGGCCTCGGCCCGCTCCGGCGCCGACTCGGGCACGGCCTCCAGCAGGGGCCGGGCGTGCTTGCCCAGAACCCCCAGCTCGTAGATCAGCGCCGAGTTGAACATCACGTCGGCGGTCTCCTGGAAGGGGAAGATGTAGCGTCCCTCGCCGCGGCGCACCTGGGACCAGCGCGCCAGGGTCTGCAGGGCGTCGTAGCCCCGGTAGCGGGCGTCGCGGACGATGCGCCGGACCAGCCGGGTGTCGGTGGTGGGGACCCGGTTGTGGTTGTCGATGTTGAGCTGGGTCAGGCAACTGACATAGATCTTGAACTTCTCGGGCAGGGGCACCGCCGGGGTCAGGGCGTCGTTGAGGCAGTGGATGCCCTCCATCAGGATCGGCGTTTGATCGGTGATCCGGGTGGCGGTGGGCGCCGGGGAGCTGCGGCCGAGCTTGAAGTCGAAGCGGGGCAGGTGAACCTCGCCGCCCTCGATCAGGCGGATCAGGTCCCGGTTGAGCGACTCGACGTCGACGGCCTCGAGGCGCTCGAAGTCCGGCTTGCCGTCCTCGTCCAGGGGAGTGCGCTCCCGGGGCTGGAAGTAGTCGTCGACACTGATCACCAGGGGCCGATGGCCGATGACCGTCAACTGCAGGGCCAGGCGCCTGGTGAAGGTGGTCTTGCCGCTGGAGGACGGCCCGGCGATGAGGATCAGCCGGGGCGGGTGGTGTCGTCCGGCCACGGCGTCGGCGATCTCGGCCAGCTTCTTCTCGTGGAGCGCCTCGGCTAAGAGGACCAGCTCCTTGGAACGACCGCGGGCCGTCAGGTGATCCAGGCCGCCGACGGTCTCGGCGCCCAGCACCTTGATCCAGTCCTCGTACTCGTGGAAGATGTGGAACAGTTTGCGCTGCTCGTGGAAGGGGGCCAGACGGCCGGGGTCGTGATGGGTGGGGAAGCGCAGCACGAAGCCCGGCGGGTAGAAGACCAGTCCGAAGGTCTCCAGCAGACCGGTCCTCGGGGCGATGGGACCATAGAAGCTGTCCAGGATGCCGCCGACGCGGTAGAGCTCGACCTCGTCCTTGTCGAGGTGCCCGAGCAGGGCCGACTTGGTGCGGTCGCCGAAGCCGGCGAAGGCCGCCTGGGCCTCCTCGCGGTCCATCATCAGGTACTCGATGGGCAGGTTCCGGCGGACCAGCTCGCGCATCTTCTCGAGCAGGGCCTCGACGTCGTCGGGCGTGCAGGGGCGGATTTCACCCAGCAGCACCGGGCCGTTACCGTTGTCTTCCACCTTGCGGCGCAGGGTGCCGAAGAAGCCTCCGGAGAGGGAATGGTCGATATAGACGGTATAGTCGGGGAAGAGCTCCACAGCGGCGGCGATCAGCAACAGACGTACCGCGCGGCGGTAGGCCCGCATCCCCTCGAGGTCGTCGGCGCCGCGCAGGTCGACCCGACAGGGCGTATCGATTGTCGAACGCAGGTCGCGGGCGTGGTGGTCGACGAAGGCCATCAGCGGCTCGCGGGGCGGCGGGTCGATGACCCCCCGCTCCAGGGCAGTCCGGTAGGCCTCCACGACACTGGTACCGGCCGGGACTTTGAGGCCGCGGGGCGCGGTCATCGCGGTGGTGAGCAGTTGAATCTCGATCAAGGGTGGTTCCTCGGTTGGTGGTTGGTGGTTGGTGGTTGCGCTGGGCTTACGTGGCGCAGGCGGGTAAGGGGAGGTCTTGAGCGGGTTGCCTCGGATACGGATTATCAGCAGACCGGACCGTACTCGTTGGGCCGGAGATCGGCAGCAAGGGCGGAAGCAATCATCCAGCCTCCCGTTGTTTCTTGCACGCAGAGTCATCGATTGCCAAAGCGCCCACGGCTTCATGGCAAACAGGAAACATCACAGCGGCGGCGGTTATCCGGCTTATCAGCGGCCTTTTGGCGTCGATAAACCAGGTGGAAGAGCAGGGCCAGAGGGCCGTAGGTCATCAGGGTGCGCGTCCCCCAGAGCAGGGCCATGGAGAAGCCGCCCTCCAGGGGCATCCAGGCCAGAGAGATCGAGCTGATCACGGCGCCGAGCAGGGCGCCGATCGCCGGAGTGTACCAGCGCTCCTCCCAGGCCGTCTGCGCGGCCAGCAGACACCAGCCGACGATGGCCGCCTCGGCGAGCTCGAAGAGCAGGCGGCTGGGCGCCCCGAAGGGGGCGAGCCAGTCGGACAGGGGCAGGCTGAGCAGAAGCAGGAGCAGTCCGGAGAGCAGGCTGCCGGCGACAGTGCCGCCCAGATGGCCGCGTGGTCGCTCGCCACCGCCGCGGACGGCGAGGCGGACGAAGACCCACAGCGCCACGGTGTAACGCAACGCCTCGCGCAGCAACACGGCGGCCGCCGAAGACAGCGCGGCGCTTCTCGAAGGAGAGCTGGAAAGCAAACGGGTGAGAAAATCGAACAGGCAGGGGACCAGGGCGAGCAGGACGGCGGTCGGCCAGAGGCGTCGCGGGACGAGAGACCGGCTGGGCTGAGTCTCCATATGGCAACACGACCCGGGGTTCGACTCAGTCGGTGGGACGGTGACGCCACCAGATGGCGAAGGTGACCGGCAGGTAGTTGATCAGCGCGGTGAGTCCCTGGCTCCAGATCGTCGCGGCGCGATACTCGGCGGCGGTGATGAAGAAGTAGAGCGTCGTTATCCCGGCGATGGCGACCAGGAACAGGGGCCAGAAGTGGAGGGCGCGACCCTTGGAGATGTGCCAGCCCAGACCGATGAGGATACCGATCATGGTGCCCAGGATGATCATCTCCAGCAGGACCATACCGATGAAGTCGGAGAGGCCCCAGGGCAGGCCGACGAGCCAGTAGACGAGATAGCCCGCGCCGCTGCCGGCGCCCAGGCTGACCCCCACCGTCGAGGGCAGCTTCTTCAACCGCACCAACACGGCGGGGAAGAGGGCCTGGGCCAGGAAGTAGAAGGCCGTGAAGCTGATGAAATCGACCAGGTAATGCTGCCAGCCGCGCAGGGACTCGCCGAGGGCGGTCTCGGAGAGCAGAGTGGCGGCCACGGCGACGGCGGCGGCGCCCAGGGACCAGGCCAGGTAGGCCGGCCACTGCTTGACCAGCCGGGAACGGGGTTTTTGCGTATCCTTCTCCCGCCCCTTCTTCACACGCAGATGTTTGGTTTCCTCGGTCATGGCTCAGGCGATGGTCAGGGCGGCGGCGATGGAGAGGAACTTGGTCTGGGGGCTGTCGGCCCGGCTGGGCAGGATCACCGGGGCGGCGGCGCCGATGATCAGCGCGGCGGAACGGGCTCCGGCGAAGAAGTTCAGGCACTTGTAGAGCACGTTGGCCGCCTCGATGTCCGGGGCGATGAGCACATCGGCGTCGCCGGCGACCTCGCTTTCGATCTTTTTGATCTTGGCCGATTCCTTCGAGACGGCGTTGTCGAAGGCCAGGGGGCCGTCGACGACGCAGTCGCCTAGCTGACCGCGGCGGCTCATCAGCGTCAGGGCGGCGGCGTCGCCGGTGCAGGGCATCGCCGGCAGATTGACCTTCTCCACCGCCGCCAGGGCCGCCACCTTGGGCCGCTCAAGGCCCAATCTGCGGGCGACGTCGCAGGCGTTCTTGAGGATGTCGGCCTTCTCCTTCAGCTCCGGGGCGATGTTCATCGCTGCGTCGGAGAGCAATAACAGTTTATGGTAGGCCGGGATCTCGGCGATCATCACGTGGGACAGCAACCGTCCGGTGCGCAGGCGGTTGTCCTCGGCCAGCACGGCCTTGAGGAAGGCCCGCGTGCTGACCCCGCCCTTCATC
>WJMB01000015.1 GCA_014728185.1 Candidatus Coatesiibacteriota bacterium | reverse complement strand
GACTACGGTCCCGCCCTGCGCCTGATCCCCGTCGAAGATGAGTTCTGGAGGCTGACCCTCAGCGGCGGCTACCGGATCGAAGATGAACTCTGGGCTGCCGGAGCCGTGCTGCACCTGGGCTACCTCGAGGTCGCCGCCGCCCTGGGCGGGCGCCCCGACGAGGACCCCCGGACCGCCCTGCGGTTGACCCTGATCCCCGAATTCTAGCGATTTCCACCAGGCCGAAAGCCTCGGCGAAACCCCGGACACCCATGCCCGACAAGACCGCCAGCGGCCGCGGACCCGCCGTACCCAGCGGGTTGATGGTCAAGTGCCCCACCTGCGGCGAGACCCTCTACTCGAAGCAGCTCGAGGAGAACCTCTTCGTCTGCCCACACTGCGACCACCACGGCAAGGTACCCGGACGCAAACGGGTTAACCAGTTGGCCGACGAGGGCAGCTTCGTCGAGTACGACGACGAGCTGCGCTCCGTGGACCCCCTGGGCTTCGTCGATCGCAAGCCCTACGCCAAGCGCCTCGAAGCCGCCGTGAAAAAGACCGGCGAGGGCGAGGCCGTCATCTGCGGTCTGGGCGAACTCGACGGCCTGCCCGTCTCCCTGGCCGTGATGGACTTCATGTTCATCGGAGGCTCGATGGGTTCGGTGGTCGGCGAGAAGATCACCCGGGCCATGGAGCGCGCCCTGGCAAAGAAACGCGCCATGGTGATGGTCTGCACCTCCGGCGGCGCCCGGATGCAGGAAGGTATCCTCTCCCTGATGCAGATGGCCAAGACCTCGGCCGCCTGTGCCCGATTGCGCGAAGCCGGGTTGCCCTACCTGGTCGTGCTCACCGACCCGACCACCGCTGGCGTGATGGCTTCCTACGCCCAGCTCGGCGACGTCCACGTCGCCGAACCCGGCGCCTTGATGGGCTTCACCGGCGCCCGGGTCATCGAGCAGACCATCAAGCAGAAGCTGCCCCCGGGTTTCCAGAGCTCCGAGTTCCAGCTCGAGCACGGCTTCGTCGACCTGATCTGTCACCGCCACCAACTCAAGGCCACCCTGGCACGCCTGCTGCGTCTGCTGGGCGTCGAGGATTGACCCGACGCCGGCTCCGCCCGACCGCCGCCCGCCCCGTCCGCGGCGGCGGTTTTTCCTAACGCCCCGCCGCCGAGGCCTCCGCCGAACTAGCCCCCGCGCCAAGGACGCCGCCCCTCGTCCGGCGGGAGGCTTTGGCACGCTTCTTGCAGCAGAGCGGGCGAGCCCTCGTCCGACCCAGCCGCGAATTCCGCAAGAAGCGTGCCAAAGCCGGGCGGGGCCGGAAGGCGAGCGCCGGAGCGGTTCGGCGGAGGCCCCGGCGCAATGCGTTGGGGTGAGAAGCATCTCCTCCGACTTGTCGACGCTGAGCCCTCTCCTGGGGCGAGTTACCAAGGGGGGGGCGGCGACAAGGTGTCAGTCTGCATCGATTCAGCGGTGTTCAATCTTCCAGGTACGCGAGGTTGTTCACCAGTGGTTTCCCCTCATCAATCCGGTAGCCGATGACCCCCCCCCAGATTATTGCCATCGCCCTGCTCCTCCCGTTCCGGATTGCGACGGCTCAGCCGTCGCCGCCGGAACCGGTGCCGCGGGCGCCCGAGCCCGAGCCCGTCGGGACGGCGCTGCTCGCCTGGGAAGAGCAAACCCGGGATGTGGAAGATGGAAGCGTTGACGAGCGTACCGACTTCTACTTCCTGGATGATCTGCCCGCCGGTGAGATCGGTTTCGCGGTGGACTCGCAGTCCGGCTGGATCGAGTACCGGGTGGACGAGAATCGGCTGATTCTCAATGTCAACGCCCGTGTGGCCTACGAGGATATGCGTCTGGCCGCCGATACGGTGATCTACGAGGCCGAGGCCGGCGAGGTCGAGGCTCTGGGGGCGCCGATCCTGATCCAGGACGACGACCGCGTCGACGGCGAGCGGATGCGCTACAGCTTCAAGAGCGGGCGCGGCTTGGTCTACGGGGGTGAAACCGCCGTCGAGCAGGGTCTGGCCACGGGTACCAAGCTCAAGCTGCAGGCCGGCGACGTTCTGCACATCGCCGGAGGGACCTTCACCACCTCGACGCGGCCGGTGGACCCCGAGTACCACTTCTACTGTCCACGACTGAAGGTCTACGCTGGAGACAAGGTAATAGCCAAGCCCGTGGTGCTGTTCATCGGCCACGTCCCGGTGGCGGCAGCGCCCTACTACTACTACCCCCTGGGCCGGGAGCGCCGCTCGGGCTTCCTGGCGCCCAGGCTGGGCTACCGCAGCCGGGGCAACTTCACCCTGCGCAACGCTTACTACTGGGCTATCAATGACTACGCCGACGCCACCTTCGCCCTGGATTACGACACCGAGCGCGGCTGGCGCCAGGAGATCGAGGGGCGCTACCTCTACGGCACCCGCTGGGGGATGAACTTCTTCCGCGCCGTTCACGACGAGGACCGCAGCCAGGGGCGCGAGTGGTGGTCGCTGTCGGCTCGGCACCGCCAGGACCTGCCCTGGGACATCAACGGTTTGCTCCAGGCCGATCTGCGTACCGACCGCTTCAGTGATTACCTTTACGCCGAAGATATCGAGGACCGCACCCGCAGCGCCTATAACAGCTTCCTTTCGCTCAGCCGCTCCTTCGAGAAGCTCAGCCTTTCGGCCGACGTCGATTACAAGGCATCCCTGGTGGAGAGCGAGACCGATGACGAGGACACCGGGCCGACCACCTGGACCGTTCCGCGAATCTCGGCCTCGTTGTCGCAGAGCGAGCTTTTCGACACCGGCGCCTATCTCTCCACTTCGCTGAGTTACGTCAACCGCCTCTACTCCGAATCCGACCCCTTCCGCAACGCCCGGCTCAACCTCCGCCTGACCCGTCCCTTCTCCCTTTTCCGCTACTTCAAGTTCAACCCCTACGCCAACGGCAGCGTCGACTGGTACCGCATCGCCGCCGACGGCTCGCTGAACCTGTTCCAGCCCATCTACGACGCCGGAGTCAGCTTCTCGACACGCATCTACGGCCTGTTCTACCCGGGTGATGACGAGCTGCGTCACATCATCGAGCCCTCGGCGGGGCTGTCCTGGCAGCCGGAGATAGAGGACGAGCTGGTGCCCTCGGGAGGTCGGCGCCAGCGCGGCTCGACGAGTATCAATCTCGGCTTGACGAACAGGATCAAGATCCACTTCGACGCCGGGCGGCCCGAGTGGGCGGGGGAGCACGACGTGGAATCGCAAGATGACGAGGGGGAAGATGATTCATCATCCGGGGGTGGATACGGCTCCGAAAGCCTGGAGCTGCTGCGTTGGGACCTCTCCACCGGCTATTATGTCTCCCAGCAGTTGGAGGAAGAGAACACATATGGCACACCTTTTGCACATGTACCCGATGAGGAGATTGTCGCCGAGGGGAGCTGGAGCGATTTGACCAGTCGGCTCTACATCACCCCCAACTTCGCCGACTGGTACGACGCCATGCTTTCGCTCAACACCAAACACGACCTCTACACCGGCGAGCTGGAGCAGTTCGACCTCTCGGCCGCCTTCGCCGTCTCCGGCGACGGGGCCGACGCCAAGCTGGAGGACAACGAGTACGTCGATCCCCTCGACGAGCTTCCGGACTACGACCCCCTGGACACCGCGCCGCCGGAGAGCGAGCTGGAGCGGCGCATCGACAGCGGCTGGCGCATCGGGCTGAGCTACGACTACACCATGGGCCGCTACAGCTCCCAGGACCTGCAGTTCCTCAAGGCCCAGGCCGTCTTCAATCTCACCGACCACTGGCGGGTGACCTACTCGAACTCGCTCAACCTGGTTACGGGCAACCTGGTCTTCCAGACCTTCTCGATCTACCGGGACATGCACTCCTGGGAGGCCCGGCTGCGCCTGGAGGAGCGCCGCGGCGTGATCAGCGTCTGGTTCCTCATCGATATCAAGGACATCCCGGACATCCGCATCGAGGGCCGCCCGGAGCTCTACTAAAGCCCCGGACAGGGAGGCATCCCGCACCGGTATTCTGAGCCACTTCCATGGCTGGTGATTCAGCTGAAAGGGCCTGCCCGCTGGGTGCGGTGAAGAATACGCCAGAGAATGAGTCCGTTCCGAACGGCACTGGTATTGAGTCGGGTTTCTTAAACAGTTAGAATAGAAACACCGTTGTCATTTTTTAATCGCTACACCCCTATTTCATGGGGCCTGCTGGTCAATATGAGTGGCAAAAGACGCTATAGCGGGTCATATTGAATGCCGAGCCACCGAGATTGGCGGTTCATTCACCCCTTTGGGCGACCTGGTTGCAGGAGATGGTAACTGGATGGAGCGGGTAATTCTCAAGGGCACGCAGGCCGGCTTGTCGCTGCCGGACCTCTTCGAGCTGCTGCGCTTCAAGCGTGGTCCGATCTGTTGCCGGGTGACCGGCGATGGATTCGAGGCCAATTTCTATCTCAAGAACGGTCGGGTGGTCTGGGCCGAGAATCCGGGTCAGACCGAGCCCATTGGCGTCTATCTGGTCCGGATCGGTGCGTTGTCGAATACCTCGCTGATGCAGGAGCTCGGCCGTCTCGACAAAGCCTCGGGAAACGGTGGTATCGGGCGCCATCTGGTCCAAAACGGCCTGATCGACAGGCGGCACATCTCCCAGGCCCTGCGCCTGCGCACCATCGACCTGGCCAAGGACGTCTTCAACCGCCAGCGTCACGGCCAGAGCCCCGGCGGAGAGGTCGAACAGGAAATCGACATCCTGGTCTACTATGTCGACGACGAGGACATCCCCAACCGCATCGAAGATCCGATGAGCGTCGACAACCTGCTGCTCGAGGTGGCCCGCTACACCGACGAGGAGCAATCGTTGATGCAGCAGATCGGCTCCACCGACGTGCCCCTGCTGATCCAGGAGCAGCAGTTGGCCGAGGACATCGAGTTCAGCCAGACCGAGTGGGATTGCCTGAAGCTTATCAACAACAAGCGCACCGTCGACAACATCCTGACCATCTCCCACCATCCCCGGGTCGAGGTTCTCAAGGCCCTGGTGGTCTTCTTCAACCTGGGCATTGTCCGCCGTGGGCTCAAGCGCGGCTCGAAGCGGCGGGTGCTAATCGTCGACGACAGCCTGACCTCGCGCCACCTGGTCGGCTATGTCATGGGTGAGGCCGGCTTCGACGTCGATGAGGCCGGCGACGGCGAGAGCGCCCTGGACAAGGCCCAGAAGAATCCTCCCAATTTGGTGGTTCTCGACGTGATGCTGCCGGGCATCAACGGCTACGAGGTCTGCAGCAAACTGAAGAAGGATCCGCGTACAGCCAAGGTCCCGGTGATCCTGCTGACCTCGCTCACCGGCTTCACCGACAAGCTGCGCGGCCGCCTAGTGCGGGCCGACGTTTATCTGGAGAAACCCTTCAAGGAGGAGGAGCTGACCCGTATCGCCCAGAAGCTCACCGAGCGCAACCGCGTCTGATTCAGG
This sequence comes from Candidatus Coatesiibacteriota bacterium, assembly GCA_014728185.1. Classification (GTDB taxonomy): domain Bacteria; phylum RBG-13-66-14; class RBG-13-66-14; order RBG-13-66-14; family RBG-13-66-14; genus WJMB01. The sequence continues at coordinate 3,651 of WJMB01000015.1, read as the reverse complement.
TCCTATTCATGTTGTTTCTCACACTTGCTTGACCAGGTTTGTCGCCCGCTGCATCTTGGAATGCTCGATGGTCAACTGGCATGCTTTTTGCAGCATAATACGCAGATCAGACCTGCCGGCCGGCACAAACAAACCGTGATACCGCCCGGAAACCGACGCCCCCCATCTCTAGCCACGATAACGCAAGCAACCTCCCGGAGAGGACGACATGTCGATGAGTGACGAGGAACTGAAACGGTGGCAGGAGATCCAGAGCAAGTATGAATACCCGGTGGATCCCTACGGAGAACGCATCAGCGAGGATGACCAGGAGAAGTACACCCTCTGGGAAGACCTGGGTCTCTACGCCTACCTGAAAAACTAGCCCGGCAAACTCCCCTAGCGATGTAACGCAACTGCGTTTTCGAAACAACCAGACAGCAAGGAGACACTAGATGGCTAAAATCCTAATCGTCGAGGATTCGAGCGTCGAGATGGAGGCGATCACCAAGGCCCTCGAGCCCACTGGCCACGAGCTGCTCAAGGCCGCCGACGGCGAGAGCGGGTTGGAGATGGCCAAGAACACCAAGCCCGACCTGCTCCTGCTCGACATTATCCTGCCCAAGATGAACGGTTTCCAGGTATGCCGAGACCTGCGCTCGGACCCGGCCACCGAGGGGCTCAAGGTCGTGATGCTGACCAGCAAGGATCAGGACTCGGACAAGTTCTGGGGTCTGCGTCAGGGCGCCGACGAATACCTGACCAAGCCCTTCGATCCTGAAGAGCTGCGCAAGGTCGTGGCGAAGTATATCGACTGATCGCCAAACCCCGGGAGCTTCCGTGGTCGAGAGTATCCAGGAGCTGCGTCTGGTCGAGTTCGGTCTCGGCGGCGAGACCTTCGCCACCGATGTCACCGAGGTGACCGACATCCTCTTCGTCCCGCAGATGACGCCCGTGCCGGGCACGCCGGGCGAGGTGATGGGCCTGTTCAACCTGCGCGGCGTCGTCACGGCGCTGCTGGATTGCAGCGGCCTGTTCAACCTGAGGCGCCAACCCCGCAGCCGGACCACCCGCATCCTGGTTCTGGAGCCCGTGGCCGGCGCCGGCTTCGCCCTCTGGGCCGATTATGTGGCCGACATCGCCACGGTGGACGCCGCTATGCTGGCCCCGCCGCCCGAGGGCACGCCGGGCGTGGAGATGCTTCGCGGTGTTTACAACCGGGGCACGGGTCCCACCGTGGTCCTCGACGCCGCCGCCCTGGTCGAGGCCCCCCTGTTCCAGCAATACCGCTGACACCGGATAACACGATTCCAACATGCCGCCTGAATCAATCCGGCGCGGCATTCACCCCGATACCGCAAACGGAGGTACAACTTGAAGAAGCTCGTCCTGATAGTGCTGCCCCTGCTTCTGCTGCTCCCCCTGGCCTGCGATGATGAAGGCGCCGAGACCGCCGGAGAGACCGCCGGTGAGAACGGCGGGGAAGCCGGGCCGGTGACCATCCTGATCGTCCACAGCTACCACGAGGGTTACGCCTGGGTCGACGACATCAACGACGGTTTCGCCGCCCGCTTGGATGAACTCAAGCTGGTCGAGGGTGAGGATTACACCCTGGAGCATTTCTACATGGACACCAAGCGCATCGCCGCCGAGGAGTACGCCGCGGCGGGTAAGAGCGCTCTGGAGAAGGTCGACGAGCTGGGCGCCGACATAGTAGTCGCCGTCGACGACAACGCCCAGGAGTACATGGTCAAGGAGCTGCACGGCCGCGACGACGTCGATGTGGTCTTCTGCGGCGTCAACAACGACCCCGTCGAGAAGTACGGCATCGTGGACACTTACGAGAAGCCCGGCGGCAATGTCACCGGCTGTCTGGAGCGCGAGCGCTTCGTCGGCACCGTGGCCCTGCTGCGCGAGATGGTTTCCGGTGTGGCCTCCGTCGCCTTCGTTTACGACGACGGCACCACGGCGCCGCCCGTTGTTGAAAGAATGAAGCAATCCGCCACCGAGTTGGGTGTCGAAGTGACCTACGAACGTTCGGTGGGCACGCTGGCCGACTGGCGGGCCGCTGTGGTCGAGGCCGCCGAGACCGCCGATTTCATCCACCTCACCGTCTACCACACCATCGACGACGAGGCCGGAGAGCACGTCAACGAAAACGATGTCCTGGCCTGGACCGTGGAGAACAGCCCGGTGCCGCTGACCGGCACCTGGGACTGGTCCGTCGAGGGCGGCGCCCTTTGCGCCGAGGCCATCAACGGTATCAACCAGGGGCGCGAGGCCGCCGACCTGGTCCAACTGATATTCAACGGCCGTGAACCGGCCACCATTTCCATCGTCGAGAACGTCGACGGGGAGCGGATGATCAACTCCGAGACCGCGGCGAAGCTGGGGATCGAGCTCACCGAATCCCTGCGCGCCAGTTGCACCGTCTTTTAAGTAGTATCGAATCCGTGTCTCGTCGGCGTCGCCAACACCAGATGAATCATTGTGTTATCGCCCGTGAATCTCGATAAGCGCGCCGCAAGGCCGTGACAACCGCGAGTATCTCTTCCTTGACGAGCCGAGCGGTGGTTAGAAAAAAGGAGGAGTGGTGTTAATACCCCGACGTATCCTGCTCGCCGGTATCTTGCTCGCGCTGGCCCTGGTCCCCCTGGTTGGTTGCGATGAAGAGGGTGAGCCGGTAGAAGCCGACGCCGACGAGACGCCCTTTATCCTGGTCGTCCACAGCTACCACCCCGAGTACAACTGGGTCCAGGAGGTCAACGAGGGCCTGGAGGCCGCCCTGGAGAAGTCCAAGTGGGTCGAGGGCGAGGACTACACCCTCGAGTACTACTACATGGATACCAAGCGCAACCCCGAGGTCGAGTTCATGACCCAGGCCGGCGGGGAGACCCTGGCCTACGTCGAAGAAACCGATCCCGACGTGGTGATCATCATCGCCGACAACGCCATGGAGCACTTCGGCGTCAAGATGCTCGATAGGGAAACCCCGGTGCTCTTCGCCGCGGTCAACAACGATCCCGTCGACTATTACGAAGTGGCCGACACTCTGGATGCTCCTGGTCACAACATCAGCGGCTGTCTGCACAAGGCCCGCTTCTCCGGGACAATCGAGATACTGCGCGAGCTCTACCCCGAGGCCTCCCGCATGGCGCTTTTGGCCGATGACGCCACCGTCGCTCCGCCACACATGGAGCGCTATAAGGCCGAGGCGCCGGACTTCGGCGTCGAGGTGGTCATGGAAGAGCGCATCGGCGATTTCGAGGTCTGGAAACAGGCCGTGGCCGAGGCCAACCAGACCGCCGACTTCATCATGCTCACCGTCTATCACACCCTGCGCCGGGAAAACGGCGACCACATCCTGGGTCCCGACGTGCTGGCCTGGACCCTGGAGAACACCACGCTGCCCACCACGGCAACCTGGTCCTTCTCGGTTACCGACGACGGCGCCCTGCTGGGTGACTGCATCACCGGGGTGGACCACGGCGAGCTGGTGATGGAGATGGCGATCAAGGCGCTCAACGGCGTCCCCGTCAAATCGATGCCTATCGTCTCCAACGTCGACGGCGCCCGGGTCATCAACGCCGACACCGCGGCCCGGCTGGGAGTCGAGATCCCGGAGGGCCTGCGCCGCAGTTGCGAGATAATCGAGTAACCGACACCCCGCGG
>WJMB01000141.1 GCA_014728185.1 Candidatus Coatesiibacteriota bacterium | reverse complement strand
TGGCACGTTTCTTGCGGAATCCGCGGCTCGTCTCGAGAAAACATACCCCCGCTCCGCTGCAAGAAACGTGCCAAAGCCTTCCCGTGAAGCGATCCAGAGCGTCGGGAGGGATGAAGGTCGGGTTTGGCAAAGGTCGGGCCGCTCCGGGGCGGGCTCCCGGATGTGAACGACGACGCGAGGTCGCCGCTCCAGTCAAGCGGAAACTTACCAAAAACGACCCTCCTTGCGGAGGGTCGTGTGCGTTTATCGTCGTTATGGAGGCGCTGGCTAGACCGGGGCGGCCGGCCCGCCGATGACTGACGCTCTTAGAGCTACCAGCGCTCGACGACCAGGCGGCGGATGGCGCTCTGGGCGCCGGCCTCCAGGCGCAGTAGGTAGACGCCGTCGGCGGTCCGGGAGGTGTCCCAGGCAACGCTGTGCCGCCCGGCGGCCAGGGCTTCGTCGAGGAGGAGGGCCACGCGGCGGCCGGCCAGGTCGTAGACGGCCAGGGTGGTCTCGGCGGCCGAGGGCAGCTCGAAGTCCACGCTGACCGTGGCTCCGCCGCGCGCTGGACTGGGGTAGGCCGCGTGGAGGGCGAAGGTTGCGGATTCACCGTCGTGGCGCAGCTCGATGGGACCGTAGGTCTCGCCGGAACCGTCGGCCTCGACGGTGGTGATGCGGTAGCTGTAGCGGCCGGGGGTTTCGAGCAGGTCCAGGTAGCTCCGGGCGCGTCCGGGCAGGGGCTCGTCGTGGACCGCGGTCCAGCCGTCACCGTCATCGCGCTCCAGGATGAAGCCGAGCGGTTCGTCGCCGGTCAGTCTCCAGGCCAAATCGATGCCCAGCTCGCAGTCGCGGGCGTCCAGAGTCAGATCCTCGACGGGGCTGAAGTCGCCGTAGACAAGGCGGGCGTTGAGCTCGCCGCAGGCCCAACCCCAGCCATCTACCCCGTCGTCGAAGAAGAAAACGCTGTAGAGGTCCAGATCGTCGTCGTCGGCCCGGTTGTCGTCGGTGGAGTAGCTAACCCCCCCGTTGGTGGAGTGGTAGATCACGCCCTCGTCGCAGACCATCCAGCCCTCACTGGTGTTCATGAAGTCGAGGTCGTTGATGTCGAGGGAGGCCAGGCCGTTGACCTTGCGCCACTGGCTGCCGCCGGAGTAGAGGTAGTAGGCCAATCCGTCGTCGCCGCAGATCCAGCCTTCGGTGGAGGAGAGTACATCGACGGCGCGCAGTGGCGAGCCCGCTCCGGAAAGACCGGTGGAGAAGCGGCTCCAGGTGCCGCTGTCCTTCTTGTAGACCACGGCGTAGCCGCCGGCCACATCGCCCACGGCCCAGCCGTTGTTCTCATCGAGCATAGCGATGCCGAAGAAGTTGAGCCCCGGGGTGCCGGTGTTGTCCGTGGTCCAGCTCGCGCCGGCGTTGTTGGTGTAGTAGATGGACAGATCGGCTCCGCAGACGAACCAGGTGTCGGCGTCCAGGGCGTCGACGCAGTAGAAGTCGCGGGTGGGCAGACTGCCGGAGACGTCACTCCAGGTGGTGCCCCCGTCGGTACTCAACAGGACCGTGCCGTTGAGACCGCAGGCCACGTAATCCAGGTTCCCCAGGTAGTCGACATCCAGCAGGTCGTTGGGGGTGGGCGCTTTGACGAAAAACCAGCCCAGGCCGTAGTTGTAGCTGCGCAGCACCATGCCGTTCTCACCCACGGCGATGACATCGTCGTCATCGTCGAAGCTGCTGGCCGTCCCCGACAAGCGATTGCCGTAGGCCCGCACATAGCTCCAGCTCGTTCCATTGGTGGTTCCGGTGATGAAACTCAACTCGCCGAAGGCTATGAACTCTTGGGCGCCTCCGGGAGGAGCGACGGCGAAGAGGTCGTTGTAGGTGTAGGGCCCGGTCAACTGGTTCCAGGTCGTCCCGCCGTTGGTGGTGTAGAGACCCAGGCCGTCGTTGCCGACGGCGTAGAGTGTCGAGTCGTCGTAGGCGGCCACGCCGTTGAGAGTTGTTGTCACGCCGGAGGTCTGACCGGACCAGTCCTGCCCGCCGTTGACGGTTACATAGATTCCGCCGGTGTCGCCAACGACCCAGGCGTTGTCGGCGTCGGCGATATAGACGTCACGCAGGCCGCCACCATAATCGGCCTCCTGGATCCAGGAGGAGCCGTTCCAGCGGAAGATGCGCCCGCCGGTGTCCACGGCCAGGCCGTAGCTGGAGGAGTGCATCTGGATATCGTAGAACTCGTAGCCGCCGGAGAAGGACTGGGCGGTCCAGCTCCCCGCGCCGTCGGTGGTTCGGGCGATGTATGAGCCGCCGCAGCACCAGCCGTCCTGGGAATCGATGAAATCGATTCCGCGCACATTGTTGAACTGGCTGGGCTTATTGACCTCCGACCATCCGGTTCCGCTGGTCGTGTGGTAGATCACCCCGGCGCCGCCGGCGTAGCCTTCGTTGGCGGTAACCAGGCTGATCGAATAGAGGGTTTCATTGCCGGGTCGGGTAACCGCGTAGAAACTTGTGCCACCGTTATTGGAGTAGAGGATGTAGCCGGCGTCGCCCACGGCGATCATCGTATCGTTGTAGGCGTCGACGGCGCGCAGGTCGTCGTCCTGGTAGCTGCGACGGTATAGGTTATCGTACCAGAATCCGTCGCCCAGGGCTCCGACGGCGAGAATCAAGACGAATATACTCAGCAGGGCGCGTCGGGTCATCGGGACCTCCATGAGGTGATGCTGGCGAAAGAAACAATACCGCCCGGGGGCATTAGCATTGCCGCATCTTGGTGATTGCTAATAAGGTTGCTACTTGAATATAGGCGCAAAAATGCCCGGCGTCAAGCCGGGGCGGTGTTCAACCTTCGGTTCGTTTTCGATAGACGGCGCTCTGGTTGACAAGCCTGAAGCCCAGTCCGCGGTAGAGAGAGCGCGCGCTCTGGTTGACTGTGCCGGTCTCGAGCAGGGCTCCCGCCATATCCAGGTTGAAATAGACTCCCAGGGCCCGCCGCAGGAGCTCCCGGGCCAAGCCGCGCCCCCGTCGCGCCGGACTGATTCCCAGGGAGAGCACTACGGCCCACTCGCCCCGCTGCTGGAGGTCCAGCCGGGTGGAAAGCAAAAAGCCCTCGAGGGCGCCGTCAGCGGCCTCGAGGACCAGGCAGCCCCGGCGCAGCAATTCTCCATAACGCCCGGCGAGGACTTCATCCAGCAGAGCGCGCGAGCCGCGGGGATCGGCCAGGCGCGGCTGGATGCGCGACTCCTCGCCCCCCAGGTAGCAGGTGGCCTGGAGCAGTGCCGCGGCGTCGAAATCTGTCGGGGTCATCCTACGGATGCGGTAGCCGTCGATTGTTACCCGAGTCGAGTCCGGCCGGGGCGGTCCCGCGGCGAGGTCGTAGCGATACTCCAGGCGGGGATGGCGCCGCCAACCGGCGGCGGTCAGGACGTCGAAGAGGTCTCCCGGCGGCGGGCTCAGGCAGCTCTCGGCGGCCAGCAGGTAAACCCGTCCCCGTCCCAGCACCTCGAGCAGTTCCCGGGCGTTGGCGGCGTCGTTGTGACGACCGCTCAGGTAGAGCAACGAGACCTCGGCTCCGACCTCCAGCCCCCGACCCAGGGCGAAGCCCACGGGCCCTTCGTCGGCGACGGCCAGGGACCAGAGATCGCCGGTGGGATTCCGCTCCGCGTACATCCAGCGGTCGAGCAGCTCGCCGCTGTGCAGCCCACGGAGGTTGAAGCGCCCGCGAAAGAAACGCGCCGCCTCGTCGAAGAGGCGCCGCGGGGCGCCCAGGCTATAGAGGCGGCGGTCGATGAAGGCGGGGGGATGCTGGGGGCGCTGTTCCATCGGGACGTCCGGTGCGTTCCATCCGGCTGAGCAATGCGATACCCGAGCCGGCGATTGACTCGGCCCGGAGTGTGGTAACGACGGTGATAATCCCCGGCGTCGGGGTCGTTGAGCGGACTCCGGCGCGGCGGTTTACATCTCGAAGAGGCCCTCGCGGGCGGTGGCCTCGTGCCGCAAGCGTTCGGGCAGGGGGATCTCCCGGGCCAGCAGCACCCGGGTCATCACCCGGCGCACCATGTCCTTCTTGCCCGGCAGGTGGTCGAAGAGCTCCGTGGTCAGCAGCTCCAGTCCGGTGTTGAGGTCGGTCTTGATGTCGACGACACCGCTGGGGCCGAACTGGATGATGTTGGTGAAGCTGCCGTCGTTGCGCAGGTGCTTGACTGCCCGGGCGAACTCCTCGGGACCCAGGCTGCGGTTGAGTTCGAGGAAGACGGCGTTGACCGCGGCCAGGTAGTTCTCCTTGGTCCGGCTGTCCAGCAGCAGGTTGAGCCCCACGGGCAGTCGGCCCAGCTTCTCCATGTAGAACTCGATCCACTCGCCGGTGATCAGGCTGCCGTGCTGGGGGGCCAGCATCTTCGGAGGCGGATCCAGCTTGCGGATGTTGTCGAGGGCCAGGGCGATGGACTCCCGGGTGGGCATGTAGATCTGGTGAAAGGTCTTGACGCCCTCCCAGTGCCGCTCATCGGCCTGGAGGTCGGGGATGAAGGAGAGCCCGCCGAAGAGGTCGCCGGTGAAGAGCACCCGCGACTCCTTGTCGTAGAGCATCACCGCGCCGCGGAAGTGGCAGTAGGGCGAGGGGACGAACTGCAGCTCCTGACCGGTCTTCATCCGCGCCCGGCCGCCGGGGAAGGACTCCGTAGAGCGGTAGTAGTCGTCCTTGAGGCCGTAGAACTGTAGCAGTCGCCAGGTGTCCTCACTGGTCAGCACGAAGAGCTCGGGGTTGAGCTGCTGGAGGAAGCCCAGGTTGAAGGCCACATCGGGGTCCTGATGGTTGGCGAAGGCGACGTTGAGCCGGCTCATCCCGCCGATGATCTCGCTCAGGTTCTCGTCGAGGACCTTGCGATCGCGAGGGGCGCCGGGGTCCACCAACAGGTTGATCCTGCGGCCATCGCCCTCGAAGACGCGCAGGTAGATGTTACGCTCCAGCAGTGAATTCTCGCGCCGGCTGACCCAGAAGATCCCCGGGGCGATCTCGATACCGGTGTCTTTACTCAACAAATCCTCCTTGACCTACTTGGCCTCCAGAACCCGGCGCAGCCGGTCGGAGAGCAGACTGACGTGGCCGAACTCCTCGCTGATGATCCAGTCTATCTTGTCTCGCCCCCACTTGGGCGGCATGGCCTGCTGAATGCCAACATAGAAGGCGATGGAGTCGCGCTCCAGACCGAGAGCGGTGCGCAGCACCGCCTCGGCGGACTCCTGGCCGGTCAGGCTCTCGGCGGGGTCCTCGGCGGTGTCGAAGACGTAGCCATCGGCCAGGGCCTGCAGGTAAAGCACGGCCTGGTTGTCTGGATCGAAGACCGTCGGGGCGGCGTCGCCGCCGGTCAGGTTGCCGCGCAGCTCCTTGAAGGTCGCCTCGTGCTCGTCCTCCATGACGGCCAGGTCGAGAAGCAGGCGCTTCAAGTCTTCTTCGAGAAAGTTCTCGGCAGCCCGGCGGTAGAAACGGGCGCCGTTGCGCTCGATCCGCTCGGCCATCTCGAAGACCTCATCGGCCGAAAAACTCTTCAAGCTCATCTGTCACCTCGCTTGGCGGGTCGGTATGATGTGAACCGGTAAACGGCAAGTCACTTGAATGTCCTACGCATCGCCCCTGATTCTAGCACTCTGTATCCGGATTTGCGAATAAAGCGAGCGATCGGCTGTTCTTTGTCAATCCCCGGGCCCGGAGCAGCTCGCCGGTCGCCTCGGGGGCGGGCCGCTGTTGCTAGCGAGATGGGATGATCACAAGAAAGTGAAGCGAAATCAATAACTCAGGAGGCGGCCTTTTTGGACGGAAGCGCTGTCATTTACCTCCTGAGAGGCATCGATACGACAAACCCACTTGACCTCATAACTGCTAAAGCCTTTGCTGGAGGTCACTCAGCCCTACATCTACCAGAAAGCCCTGGATGGAATCAGGATTCGAGACCGTCCGGCTCTCATCACCCCATTGAAGCACGCCTAGGTTTGTTGCAACCAGGCAACATGAGACACTCATGGCACCAATCACTGTAAAACACATAATAGCATGGCGTTAGCGATGTTGCGGTTGCTCAGGCCAGCTTGCCCAGCCCCGCCCTGAACGCAATCATCAGCTCGGTGATTGTGGTCCAGCTCTCTTGCAGGATTATCCGACTGTGCTTCACGGCGCGGCACCATTCAGCAACGGCGGGGTTGAGAAACCCCGCCGCATGCCGCTTACCGACGGTTTCAACTTACTCCGTGGGGACCTTGGCGGCCAGCTCGGGCGAGGTGATGGGACGGGCGCCCATCTCCTTGTCGAGCATATAGAGGCCGTTGCCCTTGTCACCGACCATCCGCAGCTTCTGGACGTTGGTGGTGGCGTTGTCCTCTTCTTCGATCTGCTCGTCGACGAACCAGTCCAGGATGGGCCGGCTGGCGTAATCCTTGGTCTCGTCGGCGGCCTCGTAGATGCGGTTGATGTCGGCGGTGATCTTCTTCTCGTGCTCGAGAGCGGCCTCGACGGCGGCCAGGGGAGAATCCCACTCGACGGGGGGCTTCTCGATGGCGCCGAGCTCGATGCGGGCGCCGCGCTCGATCAGATGGTTGTAGAACTTGAAGGCGTGGATGACCTCTTCCTGGGCCTGGGCGGTGTACCAGACGGCGAAACCGGGCAGGTCCTGCTCCTCGAAGTAGGCGGCCATGGCCTGGTAGAGGTAGCCCGAATACAGTTCGTTGGTGATCTGCTCGTTCAGCAGCTTGTGGACCTTGTCGTTGATCATCTTGCTGGTTTTTTCCTTTCCGGATAATCGCCCGCGGGCGGTTTTCGTCGGTTCTCTTGTTGTTGGTGGATGCGGGGATGCCGGTCATCGGTGTCCCCGACCGGTTTGGCTACTTGTTCTCGTTCTTCCAGAGACCGTGGACGTTGCAGTGCTCTCTGGCCCAGACCGGCTTGGTTTCGCAGTAGCAGAAGTGGGCCTTGGGCTCCTCGCCGGGCTTGAGCCACTTGCGCAGGATGCGGTCCTCGGTGATCAGCTCGATCCACTGGATATAGTGTTTGTCCTCCATGGGGTGCAGCGTGGTGCCCACGGTGACCTCGTAGCCGCCCTCGATCTTCTCGATGACCGGGACGTGCTTCTCGGTGGCCATCTCGGCGCTCTGCTCCGCGAGCTTCTTCATCGGCTCTTCGCAGCAGACCAGCTCGCCCGGGCCACCCTGCAACACCATCACGATGTTGCCGCACTTCTCGCACTTGTAGGTTTCCAGTTTGGTCGCCATCTGGTTATCTCCACCCTTCGTGTGGTTGGTTGTTGACTGGCATCTTGGTTTCGCCATTTCGAAAAACCGGGCCGTGGTCCTGTTGGACCGGGCCCGGCTTCGACTTACCGGCGGCGGTGCCGGGACCCGCGGCCGCCCTCTACCAGTCGGCCGAGAGGACGTTGTCGTCGTACTCGACCTCGAAGCGCAGCTTATGTTTGGCCTCCTCCTGGGCCAGGGCGCGGAAGGTCTGTTGCAGACCCTCGTCCTCGGCCAGGGTGGCCAGCTTCGAGTAGAGCTTGTAGGCAGCTTTTTCCTTCTTCATGGCCACGATCAGGGCCTCTTGATAATCCATCTGTTCCTTGACCTCAACCTCGACGACGTAATCGGCGATCTTGAGATCGGTAACGTTACCCTCGGCGGGTATCAGGGTCTTGCCCTGCTTGACGGCCTGGAGCTTGGCCTTGTGGTTGCGCTCCTCGTCGGCGAATTGGAGGAAGACTTCCTTCATCTGGGGACGGCTGACCCGCCCGGCCAGATCGGTATAGAACTCGACGGATTCCTGCTCCCGCTGGATGGCGAAATCCAGCACCTCGTCGACGGAGGAAAACTTGTCCATCTGCGCTCCTTTTCGCGGGATGTCCGTGGCTGGTTTTTATGTGTATGGGGAAGCGCCTCGGGACTGCATGAGAGCTTAAGTCAGCCGATCTAACGAACTTTCATCACCCCGGCGCTTCTCGTTCCAAGGACGTTCATTATAACAGTTGGTCATCCTGGAGTAAAACCGAAGCTGATCATCCAGGGGAATACATCGGCGATGCGGATGCGTCTCGAAGGGTCAAACACGTTGAAGCAAAAGTCTATCAAACAGTACATTCCAATAGTAGCATAAAACCCATCGGATTACTAGGTCATTTGAACATAACCGATGCAGAGCAATGACACCCACCGCGGTCCGCGGCGGCTGGTTCCGGTGCGCCGCCGCGATCACGCCCGGCGTTGGCACGTTTCTTGCAGCAGGGCGGGGTGGCCTCTCTTGTCAAAGGCGCATCGGACTCCGCAAGAAACGTGCCAACGCCTCGTCGATTTGCCAAACAGCGGTGATTGCGCAAAGATCCCGCCGCGGACCGCGGCGGAGGGTGGGCGATAGGCGGCTTTCCGGCCACCCGCGGGGTTATGGGCGAGGCGAGGTTTATTGCCATATATCCACTCTTGAGGAATGGCTGTTTGCCGAGCTGTAGGGCAAGAATCGGCAACCTCCCGGCGGATTATTCTGTCCATTTTCAGGTGGCAATCAAAAAAAAGCCCCGAAGGGCGTTGGCTGTACAGGGATTGTCACTCGAAGAAGGAAGGTTATATCGCTAATGGATTGCCATTTAATGCCTTATAGCTCAATTAACCGTAGTTTTGTGGCGTTAAACCGCGGCGCACTTGTACTGCTGCTGTAAGTCATCAAGCTGTCGGTCTGGCCGGGCATGATGTAAGTTGATTATGAAGGACTGGCTAACAGCGGGTTATTGCTTGGTTTTTAAGCTAACCGCCTCGTTGGAGTGACGCCCCTGGTTAAGCAGGTCTCAAGGCACTTTCCCTCGATACCGCTCCAATAGTCAATTCTTTTGGTCCTTTTTGTTGTGATGATCCAGTGTTGAGTAGGTTACCGGTTAGAGTTCGATACCGTCGCTTCCCTGGCAATCCGGGCAGTAGAAGGTGCTGCGCTGGCACTGGACGCAGCGGAGAACCGGGGAGCCGCAGCGCGGGCAGCGCTCGTTCTCGCGACCGTAGACGGCCAGGCGCTCCTGGAAACCGCCGCGCTCACCGGCGGCGTCGCGGTAGTCGGAGAAGGTGGTCCCGCGATTTTCGACGGCCCGTCGCAGGACGTCGACGACGGCGTGATGCAGTTTTTCTATCTGAGGGTACTCGAGGCTCTGGGCCGGGGTGAAGGGCGAGATGCCGGCGGCGAAGAGGATCTCCGAGGCATAGATGTTGCCCAGGCCGGCCAGGCGATCCTGGCGCAGCAGCCAGACCTTGATCTGCTGACGGGTGGCGGCCAGACGCTCGGCGAGCCAATCCACGGTGAACCCGTCGCTGAGGGGGTCCAGTCCGGCGGGCTCGGCGTCGGCGCGCTCATGGTGCAGGCTGAGGGTACCGAAGCGGCGCACGTCGTGGAAGAGGAGGTTACCGCCGTCGAAGCGCAGCAGGGCGCGCAGGTGGTCTTCCAGATAGTCGCCGCCGGGTTCCAGCCAGCTCAACCGGCCGGTCATCCGCAGGTGGAAGGCCAGCCAGCGGGTCCGGGTCACCTCGACGCCGATATCCTCGCCGCCGATGAGCTCAAGTACGACCCGCTTGCCCAGGCGCAGGGTCTCGCGGACCGTCGAGCCGGTGACGACGGCGCCCCCGGGCAGCTCGAGTTTGGGATCAAGCAGCTCGATGGAGGTCAGCCTCCGGCCGCGCAGGCGCGGGGCCAACTGGCGCACGATGGTTTCGACCTCGGGCAGCTCGGGCATGAGTCGGTATTGTTTGGGGTGAGGGTGGAAGCGGCCCGACGGTCGTCGAGTCCGCTGGGTCAGTCGCTCTCTTCGAGAACCAGCTCGTCGAGGACCGCCGCCCGCTCGCTCTCATCTAGTTCGGCGCCGTAGCCGATCATCCGATCGACGACGTCGGCCCACTCCTCGGCGGTGTAGGCCTTGGCCCAGACGCGGTCCAGGGTGTGGCAGGCGGTGCAGCGGCTCTCGACGAGCTCGCCGCCGTCGGTCGCCGCCGCGGGGGACGTTTCCTCACTGCTCGAGGCTGCCACGGCCACACCCAGAACGACGAGTATTCCCACACTGAGGATGGCTAAAGAACGCATGCTATTCCTCCTCGCGTCAATCGGCGCTGAGTTCGGCGATGACCAACTCGCGCTCGGTCTCGTTCAGCTCGGCGCCGTGGTCGATCATCCGGTCCACGGTCTCGATCCAGCCGGCCTCGTCCATCTCGGCGGCCTCGACCTTTTCCAGGCCGTGGCATCCGCTGCAGCGTTCCTCGATGAGCGCCGCGGCGTCGCTGACACCGCCGGACGGGGCATCTTCGCTGACAGATTCGTCGTCGACCTCGGCGGCGGCGTCTTCG
>WJMB01000140.1 GCA_014728185.1 Candidatus Coatesiibacteriota bacterium | reverse complement strand
GAATGCACCCCACCGCCGCGCACCACCCATCGGGCGGTTCTCAGTCCCTCCTGATAGGGCATGATGCCCCAATACTCAACATCTGGATCGTTCGCCCCGCCGGGAGCGATCCTTACCCCGGCCCGCTTTGACCAATCGGAGATGGATTCGAGCGGCGCAACAAGTCCCTCCCCCGCTATAATGGTGAAAAGGACCTTGAGCAAATGGGGGCGGTTGTGTATACTTGGTCGCAACAAGCCGTCAGTCCAGGGGGAGACATTGGCCGAGAAGCCGTCCTTCAAAACGCAGCGCCTTGAGCACTGGGTGAGCCACCGCGCTCTGCACCGGGCCATCAACCGCATCCCGGACGACTTCATGCCCGTGCTGCTCGAGCTGGGCAAGGAGCCCCTCTCCACCGACGAGCTCGACGTTTTTCACCAGCGCCTCCGCATCCTTTACGGCCGCGAGCGCCGTGTCCGCCGCGGCGACGAAGAGCTGCGCAAGTTCCTCGATTGCATGGTCGAGGAGGGTATCCTTAGCCTCGAGGACGGCGTCTACGAGCTGACGCCGGCTGGCCGCGAGCTCGAGGAGCACGTCTCCCAGGCCGTGCCCTACTTCGTCGAGAAGGTCCTCTCGCCCCGGGGCGTGGCCCGGCTGACGATCATCATCCACGCGATCCTGAGCGTGATCAAGATGTTCTTCGGCATCGTCTCGGGCTCGGCGGGGCTGATCTCCGACGGCATCGACAACACCGGCGACACCCTGGCCTCCATCCTGGTGGCGCTGGGCATCCGCTGGAACAAGCAGCGCACGACCTCGATCTTCATCATCGTGCTGATGTTCCTCAGCGTGATCGGCGTGGGCTGGGCCGCCTGGGGCAAGATCGTCGATCCCGCGCCCATCGGGATGCCCTGGCTCAGCCTGGCCATCTCCCTGGCGGCGGGGCTGCTGATGCTCATCGTCTCGGCCTACCAGTACTTCGTCGGGATGCGCCACGGCAACTTCGCCCTGGTCTGCCAGGCCGTCGACAGCCGCAACCACTTCCTGACCTCCCTGCTGGTGGCACTGGGCATCGGACTCTCGATGCTCGCCCGGGCCTGGGACGCACCCTGGCTGGTCTACGCCGACGCCGCCGCCTCGCTGATCATCGGCTTCATGATCACCAAGAGCGCCATCGAGCTCATCGGCGAGCTCCGCGCCGCCGAGGAGGACCAGGGCGGCGGGGTGACCCACTTCCTGGCCCGGGGGATGGGTCGCTGGCTGGAGAACCTGACCGATCGCTACGTGCGCTTCGCCCTCGAGGACGAAGCCCGCAGCGCCGCCGACCTGCGCCGGGGGCTGCGCGGCCTGATCGAGGAATGGAAGCCACGCTTCCACGCCATGATCGATTTCGGCAAGGGGTTCATCGAGAAGGCCCCGGACATGGTCGAGGGCCGCCTCGATGAAATGGAACGCTCCGGCGAGCTGCGCCGCAGCGGCGAGAACTACGAACTGTCGGAGTGATTCGCTGTTGCTGTTGTGAGCTTCCGCAAGCGCTATAAGGGATGGCATCATGGAACGAGTTCGGACCAAGTCAGGGCCGGTATTGAGAGTTTCACGAGAAAAAAAAGTCTGTTTTGTTGCATTCGGCTTGAATCCCGATACTATCCTGCGAAGTCTTGTTGCTTGATATTAGCGCAGTTATGAGTCGAGTAGCCATCGGGTGTTTCATAATTGCCAGCTACAGTGCAGAGTGGGTTATCCTCCGAGCGCGTCCCTCCTCACCGCCACTTTTTGGTTGCTGAC
This sequence comes from Candidatus Coatesiibacteriota bacterium, assembly GCA_014728185.1. Lineage (GTDB taxonomy): Bacteria > RBG-13-66-14 > RBG-13-66-14 > RBG-13-66-14 > RBG-13-66-14 > WJMB01. The sequence goes on along the minus strand of WJMB01000140.1, from coordinate 863 downwards.
AAGTTACGGGCTCATCTGCTGCCACACGCGCGTTATCAGCATAATGCAATCGCAGCTCGGTCCGAGTAGGACATACGATCCCAAAGGAGTTGAGTAATCGAAAGGACCGGCCTTCAGGCCGGTCCGTTTCTCTGCTATCTGTTCTCACTTGCTTCTGCGGGGCGGCGTCTCTGACTCCGACCCTTGGTTATCCCCTTGCGGCATCCACCACTCAATCCGCGTTCCCGCGGACCATCCGGATAGAACAAGGCATCATCGAGCTTGTTCGAACCAAGTCAGGGTCGGTATTGAGAGCTTAACGAGCAAGAATCGGCTGATTAGTTGAGTTCGGCATGAATCCCGATACGATCATGCGCAGTCTTGTCACTTGGTAATGAGCCAGTAATGAGTCGAGCGGCAATCGGGCGGCCGTTGTTTGCCGGCAACCGGCAGGGCAGGCTCACCGACAAGCAAGCTATTTGTCCTCGCCACTTCTCAACTGCTGATAAGTGACGGGCGCATCTGCCGCAAAACGTGCATTATCAGCCGAGCATAACGACAACTCAGCCCGAACAGGGTATATGATCCCTGGAACAATACTACTCCGGCGGCTTACCGCCGCCGCGAATCACGCGTCCTCTACTTCCCGCACTCCGGGTAGAGCCTCCCCGCCGCGTGGCGGGCCTTGAGCTTCTCCAGCATGTCGTCGGTCATCGACTCCAGGTCGTAATCCGGTTCCCAGCCCCACTCGCGACGGGCGGCGGAGTCGTCGACGGAGGACGGCCAACTGTCGGCGATGGCCTGGCGGTAGTCGGGCTCGAAGCGGACCTCGAAGCCGGGTACACGGCGCTGGATGGCGGCGGCCAGCTCGCCGGCGGTGAAGG
>WJMB01000139.1 GCA_014728185.1 Candidatus Coatesiibacteriota bacterium | reverse complement strand
GCTTATCGCGGGCTATGCAAAAACCCTGATACCACCCCCGGCGCCCGGCCTTTGCTATGGGTTTTCGGTAACAACACTTGCGCCGGGATGAGTCTGTCTAGCCAACGGATTGTGATGTCAGTACCTGATAGTTAACCCGACGTCATGTGCCGGTAGAGCTGCGGCATTAGCTTTGTTTCACCCTAGGGTTGTGTAAAGCCGGTAAACTGTCGGTCCCGCTGGTTGGTCCGGATGTTTCAAGTGGTGGAGGATAGAATGGAGGACTGGCTGTGGGCAGCCTGTCGCCTGTGACGGCCCTCGGATTCACCGGTGTTTGATCGAGCTGAGGCAATCAGCAGAGCTTATGGCACGGATTCTTGTGACGAGTCTGTGTGTTAGCTGGAAGGCCTTGGAGTTTGTGGTCTCGGGCGGCCGGAAGTCCGCCGCTTTTTTGGCATCAGGGAACTAGTTCGGACCAAATCAGGGCTGGTAATGAGAGCTTCACGAGCATGGATTGGCTGATTAGTTGCGTTCGGCTTGAATACACATACGATCATGCGCAGTCTTGTTACTTGATATTGGGGCAGTTATGAGTCGGGCGGCAATCGGGTGGTCATTTACTACAAACCAATAGGCAGGGCGGGTTATCCACCAAGCAGGCACCTTGCAGCCGCCACTTTGAACTGCTGAAAAGTGAAAGGTGTATCTGCTACAACATGTGTATTATCAACGGAGTACATTATTATACCGGTCAGACATGGAGTATGATCCCTTATAATAAGGTCAGTTGATAACAGGCTATAGTTCGTCAACCCTGTTCGAACCGGGTGTGCTTGCAATCCGCTGGTAAAACGCGAGTGGTGGCAGAAGCGCATGAGATTACAAAGCATTCAGCAAGGGCGGGGACAAGGAGTATGCTGGTGGATAAACAACTATCCAGATTTTCGGCGTTTATCGTCCAACCGATTGCTACTCGACTCATAACTGCATCATTATCAAGCAATAAGATTGCGCTTGGTAGAAGCGGGTCAAAGCTAGACGCACCCAGCCGGCGAATACCTGTTCGGTGAACCTCTCTGTATCCGCCTTTTTGGTCCGATCACGTTCTATGATGCCTAATGCTAATGCTGGTCGACGAAAGAGAAAGCGGGCTGTTGCTCGTTTATCTCATGTGCTAGCTGGAGGAGTAATCTGGTTGACGGCAAGAGCTCAAGGGGGTATCAAGGATACGACCTTGCGGCTAATCGTAATTATTGCAAGTTCAACGGTCGGTCGGCCGGCCGGCCGGCTGGCCGCTCGGCGCTCGGCTATGCTAAAATCACGCGGAAACTCCAGTCCACCAACCTCAACCGTTCCGGGCGGCCGGCGTCGCCCGCAGCGCAAAGGCGGTACGATGAGCCAGGAGCTGTCGAAGTACATCCGTGTCATCGAAGACTTCCCCAAGCCCGGGATCAGTTTCAAGGATATCACCACCCTTATCGGCGATCCCGAGGGTTTCCAGAAGACCCTGGATGAGCTGGAGGCCCTGCACAAGGACAACCCGCCCGACGTAATCGCCGGGATCGAGAGCCGCGGCTTCATCTTCGGCGCCGCCCTGGCGGACCGCTTCGGCTGCGGTCTGGTGCTGGTACGCAAGCTGGGAAAGCTCCCCGCCAAGACCTTCAGCGAGACTTACGAGCTCGAGTATGGCAGCGCCACCCTGGAGGTCCACACCGACGCCTTCGAGTCGGGACAGCGGGTGCTGATAATCGATGACCTGCTGGCCACCGGTGGGACGGCGGCCGCCACGGTGCGCCTGGTCGAGAAGGCCGGCGGCGAGGTCCTGGCCCTCGACTTCGTCATCGAACTCGACTTCCTCGCCGGACGTGACAAGCTGGCCGGGTATACGATCTACAGCCTGGTCCACACCTAGTCCCAGCGCGGGGCTGTAGCTCAGTGGATAGAGCAGCGGTTTCCTAAACCGCGTGCCGGAGGTTCGATTCCTCTCAGCCCCACCACCCGGCGGGCGGCGGTCGTTTGATGCTGCGAATTCGGACACTCATCGGCCCTCGCCTGCGTATCCTCGAGTGACGACATCCGAACGCGGCGACGCTCCCCGCCTTGCCAAGGACCGTTTGCCGCGCTATATTAGCACCGTTGGAACCCCCTTCTTCTCGAGCGGAGGAAGCTCTTGTTTCGCACCCTGATCCTGTTGCTGAGCCTGCTGACCGGCGTCAGCGGAGCCCTGGAGGTTCTCGTCGCCGACTACGACGGCGGCTACACCTTCGACGACCCCGACGGCGGCGGCCAGATCGGCAGTGAAGAACCACTGCTCGACGCCCTGGCCGACCTGGGCCACTCCACCGAATCCGTCGACGTGCTGCCGACGGACCTGGACGACTACGACGTGGTCTTCGTCCTGCTGGGCACCTTCCCCAACTCCCAGCCCCTGGGTTACGACGAACTCCAGGCCCTGGAGGACTTCGCGGCCTGGAAGGGACTCTACCTCGAGGGCGGCGACGTCGGCTACGACTACCACTCGACCGCGCTCTGGAGTCTCTTCGGCGCCGATTACCTCCACGACGGCGACCGCTACATCGATGGCAACGCCGAGACCGTCGACGGCGTCCCCGGCACGCTTAGCGCCGGACTGAGCTTCGATTGTCCGGGCTACCAGACCAACTACACCGACAACTATCTCGACGAGCTCACCAACGACGGCGGTACGGTGGTCCTGACCGGCCGCCCGATGGGCAACATCTCCAACGCCCGCGCCGTGGCCCGCTCCGCCGGCGGCCGCACCGTGGTCAGCTCCGTTCTCTTCGCCTCGCTGGCCGACGGCGACTCGACCAAGGTCGATTACCTGGAGGCCCTGCTGGGATTCCTCGCCGAGACGATGAGCGTCGAAGAGCGCAGTTGGGGCGCCATCAAGGCCGGCTCTCATTAACGGTCTGCTCCACTGGCGCGCGCATAGCGGGGCTGTATAATCGCCTCGCAGCAGTGCGCCGGTCCGCCGCCCGACGCCATTGCGCTAAATGACGGCGCTAAATGACGACACCAACTGTCCGCGGCGACACCCCTGGAGAAACGCTTCATCCGTAACCACCGCTCCACGGGCGACTTGAAATGCACCGCGCTTTGGGGACCGACTCCCGAGTTATCCGCGGGTCTTTATCAGCTGAATCGAGCCTGCCGTCGTCGTAAATCGCGTTCTCTCGCCGAGCTCCCCGCTGACCCGCCAATTCCGGTAAAGGTGATGCCGATGCGCAAGATATGCCTAATCATAGTCCTGCTGGCTTCCGGGCTGCTCGCCGTCTCCCCGGCCCTCGACGTCGACAGCCGCCCCGGTGGTCCCGGCAACCCCGGCGTTTTACTGGTCTCCGACCAGACCGACGGCGTCGACGATCCCCTCTCCTTCGACGAATACTACCAGGACGCCATCGACGACATCTTCGGCCATCCCTTCTACTACGATACCCTGACCCATACCAGCGAGCTGGAGGCCGACGACCTGGTCGGCTACGACGCCGTCATCTGGTACACCGGCCTTTCCGGAGGAACCTCCGCCGCCGACGGCCCGGCCGGGCACATCACCCTGACCGAGGACGAAGAGGACGCCATCGTCGAGTACCTCTCGACCACCCCCAACGGCGACTACCGCGGCGTTTGGCTCTCCGGGATGTACATCGCCTGGAACTGCGTGGCCGAGACCAGCACCCAGGGCCAGCTCTACTCGACCCTCTTCAACCAGTACATCGGCCTGGACTATCCCAGCCGCAACTTCACCAACCCCCTATATGTCGACAACACCTGGATAGGCGGCTCCGGTTCGTCCTCCGATCCCCTTTACGGCGTGCCCTACTCCATCTACTGGGCCGCCGGCACCTATAACTATCCAGACCTGCTGGGCACCGCCGGCGGCGCCTGGACGGCGCTTACCTGGCAGAACGCCTCCGGCGAGGACCAGGGCGCCTCGATCATCGCCAACGAGGGCTCCAGCGCCTACGGTGGCAACTGGTACATCGTGCTGGCCGCCCTGCCCCTCGAGAGCGTCGGCACCCAATCTTCGGGCGAGGAGCGGATGTACATGGCCAATGACATCCTGAGCTGGTTCCAGGTCGGCTTCGCCGTAGACGAAACCAGTTGGGGGGCCATCAAAGCCGGTGGGCTCTAACCGAACGCTCCAATTGAAACAACGAAGACGGCCCCGCGGGGCCGTCTTCGTTTCGGGTCTGACAATCAAGCCTAAACGCCGGGATGAACGGCTCACCGGAATAGGACTCTAGCTGTCGCGCTGGGTGGCTCTTGACGGCACGGCTCCCGACCGAGACCTTCGCCAAACAGACCGCGCACCGGAGCTGTCGAGCGGGCCGGCGTTGGCACATTTCTTGCGGAAATGACCTGGGTGATAACCAAGCGAGGTCCCCCGCCCTGCTGCAAGAAATGTGCCAACGCCGGCCCGCGGGTGACCAACGATTCAGGGTGTATCGCGGCTGTTTGGCGAAGGTCTCGGGTTGCTTAGCGGAACGTTCAGGTTGACGAGAGCTCCCGACCGATGACGGCGACGCCCAGGCGGTCGGCCTCGGCGAGGAATTCTTCGCGCCCGTCGGCGAAGATGGTCATCCGGCTCTGCACGGCCAGGCAGGTTACGCCGATCTCGGCGGCGCGGGCCAGGGTCTGTTTACCGACAGTGGGGATGTCGAAGCGCGGGTCGTGGTCGATGCCGGCGACCTTGGCCAGCACCAGGCCGCCGCGGAACAGCCGCCCCCCGGAGGCGGCCAGCTCGCCGGCGCGGCGCAGACAGGCGTCGGTGCCCTCGAGGGCCTCGACGGCGACGACGACGCCGCCGCGGACGATGATGCATTGACCGATGCCCAGGCGGGCCGACTCGGCGGCGATGCGCAGGCCGAACTCGGCGTCGGCGGACTCTTCGGGGTTGGGTTTGCGCCGGGTTAGCACACCGGTCGGAGCGCAGACGTCGTCGAGCACCTCGAGTTGGCTGACGACCTCGATACCGCTGTCGGCGAGCACCTCGCAGAGCCGGGTCATGATACCGCGATCGCTCTTGTCGCGGGTGGAGATCCAGAGGCGCATGGCGGTCAGGTCTAGCTTGAGGCCCTGGAAGAGTCTCTGCTTGGGCACCTTGCCCAGGAAGGTCAGTTGGTGGACGTTACGCTTGAACAGCCCTTTGAGGATGTGGCCGACCTGGCCCGGACTGTAGCTGACCAGCTCGTCGGCCGGTTCGGCCAGCTCGTCGACGTTCTCCGGGGCCAGGGAAACCACCAGCAGGCGGCCGCCGGCGGCTTTGTGGAGCCGGGCGGCGGTGACGGGCAGCTTGCCGGAACCGGCGACGACGGCCAGGGGTTTTCCGGGATCGTAGGTCACGATGGGCCTTTAGAGCGGGTGAAAACGGTTGTGGTGTGCAGCGGCAGCGTTGATTATATGACAGCGACGGCGGGGCGTAAAGCCTTGCGGGGCCGCTATTTCTATGCTAACTTCGCTGCTGTTGAAGATATAGACATCCTCACCCACCGACTGAGTACACCGAGTACACCGAGTACAACGTGAAAACCTTCCCCCTTTTGCATCAGCGTGCCATATCGCTGGGGATCGCGGCGCTGGTCCTGCTTTTCACGGTGACCCCGACGGCGGCGATGTACGTCGTCGGAAGCATTACCGACGCCGCCACGGGCAAGCCCGTCCCCGGCGCAGTGGTCAGTCTGGGGCAGACGGCCGCCTCCAGCGAGGCCAACGGCGAGTTCCGTTTGCAGTTCGACGTCGGCGGTCTGCTGCGTATCGAGGCCGGCGAGCGCTTCCCGGCCCTGGCGGTTCCCCTGGCCCGGACCAGTCGTTTGGAGCTGCCGCTGATCCCGGCGCGGATCAAGCTCGGTGAGCGCGAGGTTTCGCTGCTCGATTTCTTTCGCGACGCCGCCCGCCGCAACGCCGAGAGTCCGGATTCCCGCTGGCGCCACGCCTGGGGCGGTCCCGTCGAGATGTATCTCGACCCCGACCTGAGCCCGGCCCAGTCGGCGGCACTGGAGAGGCACTTCACCGCTCCCGACTTTCCCGAACTGGGCTTGCTGGAGCCCTTGAAGCCGACCGACGACGAGCTGCGCGCACGGCTGTACGTCCGTCCCGGCGGCAGCGAGCCTCGGCTGAGCCTGACCTACGACGCCGCCACGGGCCGGCCCCTGGGCGGCGTGCTCGAACTCGGCGGCCTGGAGGACGGTCCCGAGCTGCGTCGCTTCCTTCAGCGCAGCCTGCTGCGCCTGTTCGGACTGCATCCCCTGGAAGCCGACGATCCCCGGGGCGGGATGAGCGTCCTCGGCGCAGCCGACGGCTTCACCCGCCTGGACGCCCTGGCCCTGGCCGTCGCCCTGCGGTTGCCCTACGGCACCGACCTGGGCTGGTACGGACCTCGCCGGGCCCTGGACATCGATTCCCGGCGCTTCCAGGTGCTGGCCCTGCCCTTCGCGGTGACCTACGAAGACCCCTATATGAGCAACATCGCGGCGACCACGGTGGCTCAGGTCTTCGGTGATTTCGGCCCCTTCTTCCATCTCCGCCTCCACCCCGACATCCTCGAGCTGGGGCGGCTGGCCGTTGAGGAGCGCAGTCCCGGTTCCAAGCTGGTCCGCGACGAGCCCTTCACCCTCGAGGAGGCCGTCGCCGCCGCTCGGGAGCGGGGCTGCCGCTACGTTTTCTGGGGTCGGCTGGTCAATCGCGGCGAGTCCGCCCGCGCCGCCTTCTACGCCGCCGACGCCGTCGAGGGACGCCTGATCGTCAGCCGCGAAGACGAATTGCTGCTCAGTCGGCTGCACTTCCCCCGCTTCCTCGCCCGCAGCGGTCTCGAGCTGGCACGCGCCGTCGCCGGACCCGCCGAGGTTCCGTCCGGGGCCGGCACCCTCCAGCTCCACTTCACCAGCGTTCACGCTTCGATCTACGTCCACGTTCTGGTCGATGAGCGCCTGGTCGCCGTCCTCTATCCCAATGACGGCTCGGCCAAGCTGCCCCTGGCGCCGGGGCGTCATCGGGTGCTCTTTCGCTACTTCCTGCCCATGCGCCACGAGGGCTGCGTGGCCGGCGTCTTCGCCGGTGAGAAGCTCTATACCGTGGAGATCGAGAGCGGCCGCGAGTCGAGCATCGCCACCCTTTTCGACCTCAACCCCACCCAGAGCGGCCGCAACTGGAACTACTCCAAGACGCGGATTTTCAATTCCGCGGGCGAACTGGTCAGCGAGGAGTACCACGATTTGGCCACCGAGCGGGAGATGTGGCGCAGCCTCTTCGACCTGGTCGAGAAGAGCCGCCGCACCGAGGGCTTCCTCCAGGATTGAGCCTGCTACTCGTTGTTAGACGGAGACGACGCATAGGCTGTAATCTTGTCTCGACAACTGGGCGTTGGGTTTGGACCACGGTACATGTATCACAATCACTTCGGCTACAAAGCCGGGCCGATCGTCGTTTCAACGACAGAATCAAGGATATGTTTTGTCACCCGCAGCGGTCCATTGCCGGTCGCGAGCCCTTCAGGCTACACAGAACCTACTCTGATCCCTTCAGTTATCTGAGGTTGGGATTTCGCTCTTTTTAGACAGGCTGATATCGCTAGGCATCATGGTACGTATTAGGACCAAAACAGGTTGATTGGAAACGACTGCTGGGTTGTTACCGACACTCTTAAATGTCTCTTTTTGATCAAGCATTCTTTTAGCATACCCTTGTTGCCTTTGGCATCGAATACCCTGTCCGGACCTGGTCATGATTGTACCCTGTTGATAATAGACGTGATTGGTATCGGATACCTGTCACGAAACGGGCAGTCAAAAAGTGGCAACTAAGAAGAACGTCATCCTTGGTAAGCCTGGATATCCACACACCTATCCATGCCCTGCCAGCGGGTTGCCACCGACGCTTAAGTGCTTTAACAACGAGCAGTAAAGGCAAGCTAAATGATTGTAGGGTCAATAAAAGGCATTTCTAATAAGGGAAGAACGTCCCAACAACCCGCTCCCAATCAGCCTGATTTGGTCCGATCACGCTTCATGATGCCTTACCTTTTATACGGCAGTTAGGAGTCAATAGCCTTTGCTGTCAGAGAAAAGACAAGCGCGCGGATAACAACATTTGCTACTGATAGCGTCCTTTGAATGCCGTCACTTTTTCTGCCCGTTTTGTGACAGGTCACGGAGAGTCATCCCTAGAATTATCAACAATATATAATAACAATTCGGTCCGGGAAGGGTATTCGGTCCCTGCCTGGTTTAGCCCTTTTCTCAGCCGGGCGCTTTATCGAGTTGAAACCACCAGCAGAGCAAACACCCAGAACTACTCCCTTGCCGCAGTTCTCAGATATGATATAAAATGGTTCAGATTAGCGTGGTGATCCCAGGTACATCAGCAACCAGAAATGATCCATCTTCATATCGACGATTGACACAGTCGATGTTAATTCCTATGATTCCCCTGCGTTATTATGTGAACCGCACAACAACCTCAATCGAGCGCGGGCCGGCTATGAAAACCCGAAGCCGGGTTATCCGCTTCACGAACACCCGCGCCCAAGCAGCGAAAGAGGCGGTGTGAACCTCAAGGACCTTTTGGAGATCCTGGCCTGCCCGGCCTGCAAGACCCCGGTGCATCTAAGCGAAGATGAAACGGCTATCATCTGCGACCGCTGCCGTCGACGATACCCCATCCGCGACGGCATCCCGGTGATGCTGGTCGAGGAGGCCGAGGAGCCCGCGGCCTGAGTGTGTGGTTCCGGCCAACACCCCCGGTCCCGCCGACCGACTGATTGGAACACGGTCAATGAACGGGTTGCCATCACCCCGGGTGATGGATTCCCGCTTGACCGTGTTCATTTTCTTTACCCGGAGATCGCGGCGGGTTGCGTTGCCCGGGCAAACGTGCCACAATCATCAAACTCGTCAGCGTGGTGACGCGCTCCCGGGTCATTTGTCCAGCATCGCGCTTCCGGTCTATTCCCCCGATCCCGCTTCGCCAATCCACGGAAAGGACGCCAGATGGAGGGCCTTCAGGCCGTGATCCCCGCCGCCGGCATCGGCACCCGGCTCAAGCCCCATACCCACACCCTGCCCAAGGCCCTGCTCCAGGTGGCCGGCAAGCCCATCCTGGGCTACATCCTCGACGAGATCACCGGGCTGGGCATCCGCCGCGTGGTCCTGGTGACCGGTTTCTTCGCCGAGAAGGTCGAGCAGTACGCCGAGCGGGCCTACCCGGAGCTCGAGTTCCGCTTCGTCCGCCAGACCGAGCAGTTGGGGCTGGGCCACGCCGTCTGGACGGCGCTCAACGTCAGCCGCGACCTCGGCAGCCTGATCATCCTCGGCGACACAATAGTCGAGGCCGACCTGGCCGGGATGTTGGAGAACCCGGACAATGTCATCTGCGTGGCGCCCACCGACGATCCCGGGCGCTTCGGCATCGTCAGTCTCGAGGGTGAGCGGATCATTGGGATGGTCGAGAAGCCCAAGGATCCGCCCAGCAATCTGGCCATCGTCGGCATCTACCTCATCCGCGACAGCGAGAAGCTCTACCAGAAGCTGGGGGGCAACATCGAGGCCGGTGTGCGCACCCGCGGCGAGTTCCAGCTCACCGACGCCCTGGCCGCCATGCTGGCCGAAGGCGAGCGATTTGCGCCCTGGCGCATCGCCAACTGGTTCGATTGCGGCAAGCCCGAGACCCTGTTGCAGACCAACCGCGCCCTGCTCGAGGCCCGGGCTTACGACAAGCGCGAGCTGCCGTCGCACTGCGTGATCATCGAGCCCAGCTTCCTCGGCGAGGGCGTGGACGTCCGCAACTCGGTAATCGGCCCCTACGCCAGTGTCGGCGACGGCGCCCGCATCAACGGCTCCATCGTTCGCGACAGTCTGATCGGTTCAGGAGCCGAGCTGGTCAACGTCCAGCTCGATCGCTCTATCGTCGGCGCCGGATCGCGCCTGCGCGGCGGTTTCGACCGGATCAACATCGGCGAGGATACCGCCATCGATCTTGGCGGCCGATAGGCTGAACCGTTCCGGATGACTCCCCCCCGGCTCTTCCTCAGCTTTTCCAATTTGCATTTGCGGCAACCTGCAAACTGCTTCCAGGATCATGTTTAACTGAAAAGGGCCTGTCGTCAGTGCGGATAAACCATCGGACGAGTGAGCTCCGAACCCGCGAATCTGGCGGTTTGAAAAGCTACCCAGCTACCCCTGATCAAACTGATATTGTTTGATACCTCTATCCAAAGCCAGCCGCTTCTTGACGGGGTGCCGGTTCAATCTGCCCCTGATACGTGGAAAGCCCCCGATAGTCGCAGCTCCCAAGCTTGACGACAGGGTTCTTCAAGACGCCGCGCGGCTGAATAACTTGCCTTCAACCCTTGCCCGCCCCCGTTGTTTAGTATAAGATAATAGGGTACGTGATTTGCGACGATCACCTATAGTGACCTAGGTCGTATAGTGTTTAGTATTAATGGTGCTGTCCTCATGCGTTTCATCTTGCCTTTCAACGTGACCCAACACCTCGGCGACAACTGTCGGCCGAGGCAACAACAAGAGGCCTGCGTTACGTGATGCGAGGAACCTTCAAAGAACTTTCCCAGGCTGAGGTCGTTCAGCTCCTTATCATGAACCGGAAGACGGGGCGCCTGGTGATGGCCGAGAACGGCAACCAGGTGGTTATCTTCTTCCGCGAAGGGCGGATCGTCGACGCCGAGGGCGAGGGAACCGAGGGGGAGGAAGCTTTCTACGAGCCCTTCTTCTGGGATGTGGGCTCCTTCGAGTTTGTACCCGACGACGTCGAGCGACCCGAGCGCATCGACATCAACTGGCAATCGCTGCTCTTCGGCGCCTCCAACCGCATGACCGAGCTCGACAAGCTCCGCGAGCGCGTCGGTTACAGCTTCTCGGTGCCGCGACTGAAGACCGTCTTCGACCCCAGCCTCTACGACGGCAGCGAGCTTGAGCGTGGCATCCTCAGCGCGATCAACGGCAAGCGCAGCGTCCGCGAGATCGCCCGCCGCACCGGCCTCAAGGTGCCCCAGCTCCTGGAACACCTGGCTTCCCTGATAGAAAAGCAGCTAATCGAGATCGAGCGCACCCCGATCACCAACCGAATGGTCGAGATCCTCGACCGCTACATCGGCGCCGCCGGCAAGGAGCTCATCCAGCGCGAGAAGCGCCGCTTCGGCCACGATATCGAACTGGCCAGCCGCGACGAGATGGGCGAGCTCTGCGGCAACGCCGAGATCTTCGCCCTCGAATACACCTCCCAGGCCGAGGCCCGCAGCCTCAACCGCGAGATGCGGGACTTCGTCAAGAGCCTGTTCATCAACTGAGCGGATGAACCCGTCACCCTTGCGAGCTCTCAGGCCCCCGGAGTGAATGGTCGCGCCCTCGCCGACAGCTAAGGTTTTAAAAAAAGCGGCCGGATGGAGGATTCCATCCGGCCGTTTGCTTCTCTATTTGGCATTATGGAAAAGTGTTCGGGTAACACCAGGCTGATCAGGAGCGGCTTGCCGGGCCTGTTGTTGACTTCCCTGACATGTACGTTTTAATCAAGCATTCTTTTGGCATACCCTTAGGCATCATGCAACCTGATCGGACCAATTGAGCAGTGCATCCTGCAGGTGGTCGAGAGTGTTTTCGTCGTCGCGATGGTTGAATCTGAGCGCCCTCTCCCTGTTTTAGAGCCTGAAGTTGCGTTTATAGCCACCGTGATAGGCTTTGAGGCGGCGTTTGGCGTAGCCCCAGAAGTTCTCGATGCCGTTGATATGGCTCTTTCCGTTGGCGAACTCTTCCTGGTGGTTGGTCCGCCTGTGGTGGAAGCCGTTGAGTGAGAGCTTGTTATAGGCCTTCCAGCCGCCGGAGTAGACGATCTAGTCCAGCTCGAGCTTTATCACTTCGGCCTCGCGATCGGCGGCGATGCGCTCCCTTAGTCGATTGTACCATTTGGATACTGTTTT
>WJMB01000138.1 GCA_014728185.1 Candidatus Coatesiibacteriota bacterium | reverse complement strand
CTCGACCGACGCCTCAACGAGATGGACTATAGCCTCTCCGAGGCCGAGGGTCGGCTGAAGAACTTCGACGACCTGGTCACTCTGCCCAAGATCCGCATCACGCTGACCGAGGACGAGCCCGGGACGACCTTCCGCGGTGACCGGGTCATCGCCGACGGTTTCGAGATGGCCTACATCGCCATCGTCAACATCCTGCGCGTCTTCGTGGTAATCATCGGCGTGGTTCTGGCCCTGGCCGTGCTCGGTGTTCCGACCTTCCTGTTGGCCCGCTGGATCGTCCGGTTGCTGCGCCGGGGCGGTGAGTAATCGTGCGCCGCGCAATCCCGATCCTGACGACGCTGGCCCTGGTCGCTCTGGTTCCGCTGTCCCGGGCCGCTCCCCGGGTCTACGAGGTCGAGCTGGTTCTGGCCCTCGATGACTTCGATGCCGGATTGACCAGCGTCGAGACCCTGCTGGCCGAGCGCGATGCCCTGCTGGTCTCCCGTGAGGTCGAGGAGTCGGCGGACGGTCGCGTCGCCTATCTGGAATACCGCCTGCCCGCCGAGACCTCCCGACGCACCGTGACCGAGCTGCGCGGTCTGGGCCTTGTCGAGAGCGAGACCTCGCGCCTGGACGTCGTCGGTGATCTGCTCGCAGAACTGAACGCACAGGTCGAGCGCCTGGAGGAACGCGTCGCCTCCGCGAGTGTGGCCGTGGAGCAGACCGGCCTCTCCGCCGATGAGCGCATCCGCCGCCAGCGTCAGCTCAGCACACTGGAGGGCGAGCTCGAGGACACCCGGCGACGCCTCGACGAGCTGAGCGAAGCCACCGAGCGCCACAGCCTCGAGCTGGTCCTGACCCCCCGACCCGATCCGGCCTTCGGCCCGGCGGCCAGCTTCATCTTCACCACAATCGTGCCGGCCCTGGTGATCGTCATCCTGGCCTTCTTCGTCGGGCTGCGCATCGGGCGGCTGCGCGAGCGGAAGGGGGAGTGATGCGCCGAGCAACCGCCGCCTTCGCTGCGGTCCTGGCCGCAGCGCTGATCCTCTCCGGCTGCGAGAGCACCTCCTACGAGGGGCCGGCCCTCGAGGAGCATCTCGAGGACTACGCCGTCGTCCCCGCCGTCGAGCCCGCCGGCGACGAGGTCACCCTGACCTTGCCCCGACCCGACGGCACGGGCTACGACACCGTCACTCGGCCGCGGATGCTCCGGGTGACCACCAGCCTCGTTCTCCAGGTCGAGGATTTTAGCGGGACGCTGGAGAGCATCCGGGAGCTGTTGGACGACCATGACGGCTACCTGGCCCGCCTTTCCTACCTGCGGCCCACCGACGAACCCGCCGCCGGCTGGCTGCTGCAACTGGTTAACGTCTCAGAACGCGACCGCCTGGTGCGTCGCCTGGGGGCCCTGGGCGAGGTGCTGCGCGAGGAGCGCTACACCGTCGACGTCAGCAACGAGTACCACACGGCCGCTACCGAGCTGCGAGACCTGCGGGCCCAGCGAGCCGCCCTGGAACGCCAGCTCGAGGAGGCCGGAAGCGCCGAAGCCGCCGAGCTGCGCTACCGCCTGCTGACCATCGAAAACGAAGAGGCAGCCCTGCTGGCTCAATACCCGAGCCTGGACGGCGCCTCCGGCGTCACCCCGGTCTACCTGACCCTGACCGCCGAGGAGGGGCTGATCGCCGATCCGGCGGCCCGGCTCACCGGCACAGGCTTCACCCGGGGCTACATCATCCTGCTCCACGTGCTGCGGGTGCTGATCATCGTCTTGGTGGTCGGGGTGCCCGTTTGCGGCTTGGGGCTGGGAATCTTCCTGCTGATCCGCCGCCTGCGCCGCCGGAGGAAAGCCTAGCGGGCAAGGCGTCCACGCTTTGAGTGACGGGGCGGTCCGGACCGCCCCGTGGTGCTATCTATGACCAAGCTGGACGGGTATGCCCCGTTGAAGGTCTGTCAATCCGATACATAACGGCGGAACATGGGGACGGCTCTGCGTTACCTGGGCTTCGCACCGAGCGAAAGCGGGTGGCCGGCGTTTCCGCTGTTTAGAAGTTTCGCGGGGGATCGTGTAGCCTCTTCGGACCGAGCATCCGATCCCTTGCGCTTACTTGTTTTCGGCCCAGCTAAAAAACTCCAGCAGGGATCACTTAGCTGTCACGGATCAGAGTGTTACAGAATATCGTTCAATGGGATCATATACCCTGTTCGGACCGGGTTTCGTTTGTAATCTGCTGATAACAAACGTACAGTAGAAAAGGTGCCTGTCACTTTTCAGCGATCAAAATAGTGGCGGTTGCAAGGTGTGTGCTCGGAGGATAACCCACCCTGCCTATTGCCTTGCAGTTAACGGTCACCCGAATACCGCTCGACTCATAACTGCTTCATATTCAAGCAATAAGGCTGCGCGTGGTAAAATCGGGATCAAACTCGGGCGCACACAAACAACGAGTACCTGTTCAGTGCACCGTGCAATATCCGCCCAGATTTGGTCCGATCACGTACCATGATGCCTGACTGTATCTAGCGGTTCGAATACGAGTGATAGTAACAAACGGAAAACCAGAGATGGCGTAACTCCCTTGCGGCGGCTATCTGTGCGAACCTGCCTGTTCAGCTTCGTGGAATGATAACGGAGGCTACCGCTTCTCGACTATCGCTCGAATGTGGGCGGATACCTCCGCCGCTCAAACCGCTGAAGATAATTCCCTACATGATTGCCGTTTAATTCCTTTTGTGGCATACTGGGATTGTGCCAAGCTGGTAAAGTTCACACTCCAACCGAGGTAACCTAGAGATGGACGCTTACACCGAAAAGGTGATGGACCACTTCATGAACCCGCGCAACGTGGGAACCCTGGAGGACGCCGACGGCATCGGCCGAGTCGGCAACCCCTCCTGCGGCGACATCATGGAGATCTACATCAAGGTCGATGAGAACGAGCGCATCACCGACTGCACCTTCAAGACCTTCGGCTGCGGTGCGGCGATCGCCACCAGCTCGATTACCACGGAGTTGGCCAAGGGGATGACCCTGGACGAAGCCGAGAAGCTGACGCGGGACGCCGTCGCCCAGGCCCTGGGCGGCCTGCCCAAGATCAAGATGCACTGCAGCAACCTGGCCACCGACGCCCTGCGCGCCGCGATCGCCCATTACCGCTGCCGCCGCAACGGCGAATGCCCGGAGATGGACAAGATGGACCTGGGCGGCGAATGCGACCACGAGCACCACGCAGAGTTCGCCGAGGGTGAACCCGAATAGCTCCGTGATCTTCCAGAAACTAGATAAAACGAAAGCCCGCTCCGGCGGGCTTTTTGGTTGAAAATATCACACGCACCTGAACTGATGCATATCGCTAATGGGATTATCACCTGCAACTGAACCAACGTTAAAGGGACAACGAGCGACACTTAGAATGGAAAAGGGGACCGGTAAACCCGGTCCCCGTGCCGCTTTGCTTCTACCCGACAATGCCTAGTGGTAGGCGCCTTTGATCTCGCCGAAGCTGGCTACCTCGGTCCGGCTGCCCGCCTCCCCGCGGATTTCAAGGTTGTCGATCAGCAAGCCGTCCAGGTTGTCGTAGGTGTCGGTGCCCGAGAGGACGAAGCCCAGCTTGACGTTGTCATATCCAGCGGCGTAGTCTGCGAGACCGTAAACCACGGCCTCGTAAGAGTGGGCGCCGCCTCAGCAATCGTAGTAACCGACGCTGCCGTCGGCGTAGCTGTGGGTCAGCGCGACGTCGTAGCCGGCCCAGTCGTCGGTGGAGACCCAGATCTCGAAGACACCGCCGGCGGTGGTGTACCAGTCGAGGACGAAGTCCATCGCCAGCTCGATCTCGCTGTAGCCGGAGCAGTCCACGCTGTGGCTATCCATCAGCAGCTCGTACTGGAAGCTGGTTTCCGTCGGGCTGTAATCCACATGGGCGCTGTGGCCGTCCTGGAAGGTGTCGTGGACCCAGCCCAGGTTCCCGCCGGGGACCAGGTCGTTGATCGTCCAGCCGGTGGGCGGATTGTTGATGTTCCAGGAGGCGGGATCGCCCCAGTCCTCGGTGAAGAGGAGGTCGTCGGCCGGAGCGGCGGCTTCGACCGTGGGCAGGGCCATCACGCCCGCCGCAAAAAGCAGGGGCAGCAGTCGTTTCATAGCGGGCTCCTTTCGCTTTACTGTGTGGAGCGGTTATTGACAGGCAAGTAGAGTAACGTCCTCGCGGGACAACGGGAATGCCTGAAAGCGAGAACATCATGGAACGTGATAGGACCAGATCAGGCTGATTGGGAGCGGGTTGTTGGGCCGTTCTTCACTTACCAGAAATGCAGTTGGCATCACACACGACCTCGGACCAACCAGCTTCAAGTCGAAACACCGATCCACCTCGAAAAAAGCCGCTGATACGAGGCTTTGCCGAATGATGTTTGGCCTGCCAACTCAAGCCCTCGGTGCCTGCTAGTTATATATACATGATAAATGGTTACTTAGCATCGACGAATCGTCATCGAAACCCATTGCGCCAGGCAGTTGATAATGGAGCTTCGTGACGTCGTCAGGGTATCCTGGGAATGTGGAAATCCACGTACCTGCCACAAACAACTAATTCGATGTGCAAACCTGATTGCCCAATGACAGCTTGTATCAGAACGATCTCCAGTAACACTATTGTCCGTGACCATTAAGTGATCCCATGCAATTATTAAAAGCCTGTTTCGTGACAGGTATCCGATACCAATCAAGTCTATTATCAACGGGATACAATCACGATCAGGTCCGGACAGGGTATTCGATGCCTTTTATATAGCGTTAACTTGGTGCGCCCTTAGTGCTTGTTATTACTGTACTTAGGTCCAGGTAGCTCGCTGCCCTCAGGGCACATTCAAGCACGTTGATACTAAAATCTGCTACAGATAACGCCCTTTGATTGCCACCGCCTTTTTAACAGCCGGTTTTCTGAGTAGTATCTGAGGTTCATCATTAGTGTTTTCAGAAGGTTACAATCAATATTCGGTCCGGACAGAGCAGATGATATTAAGCCGAGTATCGACATAGACTCACTATAGCAGGCGATGTGCGGTCTGGCAAATGTGGGGCATATCCGACTCGAAGCGTAGACGAGGACTTGTGAATGGTCGGCTTTCCCTCCGGTCGAAGGCCCGGCTTGAGAGGCTTTACTAAAGCGGTCGAGCGTTGCTACAATCGCCTCTCTCGCCGGACAACCATACTGGAAGCTGCATCCGGACGCAAAGACACTGGAGCGACGATGACCGACACCCCCGATCCCTACAAGGGCTACCGCGGCCGGGGACGCGAGCTGCTCAAGCGGCTTGGCGCCCGGGTCTGGAGTGACTGCACCATCACTACCGACACCGGCGAGTTCTCCGGCATCATCCTGCCGCGCTCCGAACAGGCCGACGACCGCCACATCGTGCTCAAGATGAACACGGGCTACAACATCGGCATCGCCGTGGAACGCATCCAGAGCATCGTCGAGCACGACTACAAAGAGGCCCATTACAAGATTCCCGAGCAGGAGTTTCCCTTTGATCCCGCCAAGCCCAACGTGACGCTGCTGGGCACCGGGGGGACCATCGCCAGCCGCCTGGACTACCGCACCGGCGCCGTGATACCCGCCTTCAGTCCCGGCGAGCTCTACGGCGCCTGCCCCGAGCTGGCCGACATCTGCAACCTCGAGACCAAGAAGCTCTTCGGCGTCTTCAGCGAGAACATGGGCCCCGAACAGTACCTGATTACCGCCCGGGAGATCGCCAAGCAGATCGAAAACGGCGTCGCCGGAATCATCATCGGCCACGGCACCGACACCCTGCATCACACCGCCGCCGCCATGTCCTACATGCTCCAGGACCTCCCCGTTCCGGTGATCCTGGTGGGCAGCCAGCGCTCCAGCGACCGCCCCTCATCGGACGCCGCCTTCAACCTGCAGTGCGCCGCCCAGTCCGCCGCCCACGGCGAGCTGGCCGAGGTGTTGGTCTGCATGTTCGGTCCGACCTCGGACCGCTACAATCTGCTGCACCGTGGCACCCGGGTCCGCAAGATGCACAGCTCTTACCGCAGCACCTTCCGTACCCTGGGCGACACCCCGCTGGCCACCGTCACCCCGGAGGCCCCGCCCGAGCCGCTGCGTCGCGATTTCACCCGGCGCGATCCCGAGCGAAAGCTAAATCTCTATGACGTCTTCGAAGAGCGCGTGGCCATCGTCTACTACTACCCCAACATGCAGCCCGACATCATCGAAAGCCTGATCGACAACGGTTACAAGGGCATCGTCATCGCCGGGACCGGACTGGGCCACGTCAACAAACCGCTCTACGAACCGCTGCGCAAGGCCTGCGAGTCCGGCGTTCAGGTCTACATGACTGTGCAGACCCTCTGGGGCTACGCCCAGATGTACGTTTATGACACCGGGCGCGACCTGATGGAGCTGGGGGTCGTCCCCCTGGCGAATATGCTGCCCGAGGCCGCCTACATCAAGCTGGGCTGGGCGCTGGGGATGAGCGACGACGCCGAGCGGGTCAAGGAGCTGATGCTCACCCCGGTCAACGGCGAAATCACCGAACGCGAGCAGTACAACGCCTACGTGGTGCTCCAGGGCGGCCTGCCCGAGGTCGACGCCTTCCTGCACGACCACTGGCGCTAGGCCGATAACCCAACCACGGGTTTACGCGCGGCCGGGTCCTCGGACCCGGTCGTTGTCGAGTGGGAACCAGAAGGCATCAGGCAACCCGATCGGACCAAAAAGGGGCAAAGAATCGTCGATCCGCGTTCAGTCAGCCAACGCACCGGCGACCTCGGCCCCCCCTCGTCCGGCACCCGCGCAATCCCATGTACGCCAGGCTTTGGCACGTTTTTTGCAACAGGAAGACATCGCCGGCCGACCAGGGGCGGCGGGACGGCGCAAAAAACGTGCCAAAGCCGGTTTTCGACCCAGTCGCGCGAGAACGACGAGCCGAGGTCGCCGGTAATCGTCAATCCCACCCCGCCGTTGCCCGGCGCGGCGGGCTGTATTAGAATCACATCCGCTTGCCTTTGCCCGCCTCCGTTAATCTCGGAGCTCCCGCCCAACTGCGTTTCCCTGATTCAAGGACGACCCGATGCGACCCAACGGCGTCTACGTCTACTTCGCCCTGCTGGCGCTGCTCACGGCGCTGCGCGTCGTCTACACCCTGGGCAACCGACCGCTGAAGGGTGAACGTCGGTTCGGTTTGACGGGACTTCTGTTGACCCTGCTTCCCTTCACCGGGATGTTCGTTCTGCCCGTTGTTTATGCGGCCACGGACTGGCTGGCGACCTTCGATTACACCCTGGGGCGCTGGGCCGTCCCGGTTGGCTCGGTGCTGATGCTCGGCGCGGCCTGGCTGCTCTGGCGCTCCCACGCCGACCTGGCCTCCAACTGGAGCCCGGGAGCCGAGCCACGGGAGAGCGCCGACCTGGTGACCACGGGCGTCTACGCCCGGCTGCGCCACCCGATGTACGCCTCCCACCTACTGTGGGGCCTGGCCCAACCCCTGCTGGTCTGGAACTTTGCCGCCGGTTTCTCGAACATCGTGTTGGCCCTGCCGCTGGTCCTGTACAGGCTGGGTCGCGAGGAGCGCTCCCTGATCGAGCGTTACGGCGGGGAATACCTGGACTATCAAGGTCGCAGCGGCGCCTTACTTCCCCGTTTGTTCACCTGGCGACAGGGCGCCTTGCGCACCAGTGTTCGTGGAATGACCCGTTTCTACCTGCTGCGACCCATCGCCGATTCCCTGCGCACCACGCTGCGCGACGGCTTCGCCGCCATCAGCCGCCCCTTCCGGCGCCTCTTCGGCCGCAAGCTCCACCGTCCGAATAACGCCGTCGATCCTGTCGACTCGGACGCCTAGGGGATGTATATCGTAACCAGGTCACCGACCATGTTCCGGACTTCAAACGGCGAAAACAGTACGATAACGGACAGAACTGGCAGGTTAGCATCAGTACTGGTGTGCTTAACACCTCTACGATGCTGCGTTAGATATGAAAACGCCCCTCAGGAGCTTCACGCTGAGGGGTCATTGAATAGAGGATAACGACACGTACCTGGACAGGCATATATGGCCAATAGCCTGTTGTTTAGTGTCTTATTGCCATGCGGGTTGTCAGTGTCCGTGTGTTGCCCGTTGGCATAAAACGTATGTTCTCTAAGCGGAACATTCTAATGGAACGTTGCGAGTCGAGTAATCGCGACTCCTGGCGTACATCCTTGGCTTCACAGTCTTAGGATGCCATATGCTTTTAAATAGCTACTTAGCAGATATGATAATATTGGCATATCGATCTGGAGCCATTCGTGAGCTGGTTGTTGGCACTTTCGCTCTATATTCCGCTCAGTGTCCTTTCAATGTCGGTTAAGTTTCAGGTGATAATCCCATAGTATTAATGATATCATAACAATAACAATACGACAGGCGTGTATTTTTTCTAACTGCACTGTATCATAACAGCCTATTGAACCGGCGCGGTTCGACACACTGGGTCATCCCCTCAAGTACAGCGCAACCGAGGTGGTGTCGGGTGTATCCTAGATAGCGGAGTCCAGTAATGATGAGCTCACCCGACCCAGGGGAGGTCAAAAATGAAGCGCCTTGTTCCGCTTTTGCTTTCGCTGCTGCTTCCAGCGCTGGTTTTCGCCCAGCAGAAGCACAACCGCTATCTCGAGGCCATGGAGTTGTACGACGCCGGGGACTACGCCGAGGCCGCCCGGCTGCTTGATGAGCACTACATCAACCACCCCGATTGCCCCTACACGGCTTACAACGCGGCCTGCTGCTACGCCCTGATCGGAGAGGCCGACCGCGCCCTGCTCTACCTGGATCGGGCCATCGAGCTGGGCGTCTACTCCTTCATCGATGACAGCGACTTCGATTCTATCCGCGATGGCGACGCCTTCCAGTTGCGCATCGCCGAGGTCCTCGGGCTGATCGAGGAGCTCCGGGAGAAAGACCGGCCCCCTCAGGTATCCCTGCCCGAGGATCCCCCCGGCGACGGCGGCTACCCCGTGGTCGTCATGCTCCACGGCTACGGCGGGAGCCCGGAGCCCCTGCTGTGCGATGAGATCGCCGGAACCTTCACCGAGCGGGGCTACCTCTTCGTCGCTCCCTACGCCGACGAGGTCCGCGGACCCCGGGCCTTCGTCTGGAGCGGCATCGACGGCGCCGAGGCCCGGGTGCTGGAGACCCTGGAGCTCCTGGAATCCGAGTACGGCATCAACGAGAGTCGCGTGCTGCTGGGCGGGTTCAGCCAGGGCGGAGCTGTCTGCCTGGGTGTGGGCCTGCGCAACCCCGGGGTCTTTGGCGGCATCTTCCCCCTGGCTGGAGGCTGGAACCCGCTCTGGGCCGAATACGCCGCCGAAGCCGCCGAGGCCGGGCTGCGTTGCTACCTCTGGATCGGCCTGGAGGACGACGCCGAGCGGGTGGAGTCCCTGCGCGAGGCAGCCGGTGTACTGGAAAGTGCCGGCGTCGAGCTGCGCTTCGTCGTCGAGCCGGGCGTGGCGCACTCCTTGCCCAAAGACACCGCCGGCCTCTTCGAGGAGATCCTGACCTACCTGGTGGAGTAGCCGAAGTTTCTCCAGTAAAACGGTTTCCAACAGCAAGGCAAAATGGTCGCCCGTGGGCGGCCATTTTGCCTTGCATAACCGAGGATCATGGAGTGATCATCAGCAACCCGGAACACGGTCGAGAATGGTCAAGCCTCTCAGACGTATGCCTCTCAGGAGGGATCGTATACCCTGTGCGGATCGAGTAGCGATTGTATTATCCTGATAAGACGCGTGTAGCAGCAGATGCGCCTGTCACTTATCAGCGGTCAAGAAGCGGCGGCGATATGGGGTGTGCTCGGATGATAAACTGCACTGTGAATAAGCCTGCAGTCGGCGATTGCCTGCTCGGTGAGCCTGTCAGTATCCGCCCTGATTCATTCCAAACACATTCCATGGTGCCTATCAGAAATGCGGGGCTCTGCCGGTCCGGTTAACGCCGTCATTCAAGCTGGTCTTGGATGTCCCTGCTAAACCTTCTGCAGGGCGACGATGGGGTCCAGGCGCGAGGCCTTGAGCGCCGGGAAGATGCCGAAGCTGATCCCCACCAGGCCGGAGAAGCCCAGCGAGAGGATCACCGAGAGCACGGAGATGCTCACCGGCAGGTCGACCAGACCGCCGATGAAGTTGCCCAGCAGGGCGCCCAGGGCGATGCCGATCAGCCCGCCCACCGCGGTGATGGCCACGGCCTCGGTCAGAAACTGGCGCAGGATGTCGCGGTTGGTGGCACCGACGGCCTTGCGGATACCGATCTCCCGGGTGCGCTCGGAGACCGAGACCAGCATGACGTTCATGATCCCGATGCCGCCCACGACCAGGCTGACGGCGCCGACGACGATCATCACGGCGAAGATCAGGCCGCTCATCTGCTCGAAGGTGGAGAGCATCAACTCCTCGGTGATGATGCCGAAGTTGTTGGGCTCTCCGGCGTCCAGGCGGCGGATCTGGCGCATCTCGCGCTCGGCGGTGTCGATGAGCTCCTGCAGGTCCTCGTGGCTGGCGGCGCGCAGGGCGATGGCGATGGAGCGGCGCGAGCCGAAGCTTTTGGTCAGGCTGGTGTGGGGCAGCTCGATGAAGTCGTCGGTGGGTTGCCCCATCACCGTGCCCTGGGCTTCGTAGACGCCGATGACGTTGAAGGGCCGCCCGCCGATATAAACCCGGCGGCCGATGGGATCGGTCTCGCCGTAAAGCTGCTCGGCGATCTCCGAGCCGATGACCGTCACGTTGCGCTTATGGCGCACCTCGGCGGCGGAGAAGTAGCGTCCGGCCTCCAGGGAGCGCTCGTTGATGCTGATCATCTGCTCGTTGCAGCCCACGCTCATCACGAAGCGCAGCGCGGTGTTGCCGGCCTTGAGGTTCAGGTAGGCGAAGATGCGCGGCGAGGCGTAGAGGTAGCGGCCGCGCATTCGCCGGGTAAGGTCCTCGTAGTCTTCCAGGGTCACCCGGGGCCGCTTGACCGCCTCCATCCAGTCCTCCTGGCTGTTGACGATGCCCATGCGGCTGATGATGATGCTGTTGGCGCCCAGGTTGCCGATCTGCTCGCGGACGAAGGCGTCCAGACCACCGACCAGGGAGAGGATCGTCACCACGGTCATCACCGCGATGATGATCCCCAACATCGTCAGGATGCTGCGCATCAGGTGGGCGCGCATCTGAGCGAAGACGTTCTTGATCAGGTCCCAGAGCATGGGCCTTCCAGGGTCGGTCGGGTTGATGTGAAAGCCTGGTTTACGTGCTTGATGGACTTATCGAGGGGCCGGAGCAAACGACATCACCGATGGGAACGCTGTTCCCGCTATCTACGAAGACACCGGTTTCCCGGTTCATTCTAGTCGAACCGCTATGGCCAATATGCGGTGAAAAGAAGGGAGGCGACAGTCAAGCGCTCATTGTAATCGGAGGCGGCCTTAACTGTACCACATTCGCCAGGGGTGTTTCTGTGTGGTTGAGCGCACGGGTTTCACAATGAATGAACGCCCAACAGGTCCAAGCTGGAAGCCGCGCCATCAGAAGCTCAGCGAGGCGTCCAGATCCACCCGCCAATCCCAGCGGGGAGCGGCGGGATCATCGAGACGGGTGGCGGAATCGTAGGGCCGGTTGATCCAGAGCGGGAAGTGGGCCTCGACGGAGGCCCCGGCGAAGCGCCAGCGCAGCAGGGGTCCGACGGAGGCGCGCCAGTTGTCGAAGGTGTCGAAGAGCTCGCCGAGGGGGGCGCCGCCCTCGCCGTAGTCGCAGAAGACCCCGGCCTCCAGCCCCCAAAGCAGGGGCGTGTTCAGCTCCGCCGAGAGGACGCAGACTCCCTCGCCGAAGATGTCGAGGTCGTTGTAGCCGCGCATCTCGGCGGCTTGGGGCCGACGAAGCAGATGGTACTGGGGCTCGACGTTGTCCTCGGTGAGCTCGGGCAGGCGCTGCGCCGGGGCCTGTCCGGAGATCCGGCCCAGGGTGAAGCGCAGCCGGGGGTGCAGGAAGCTCGCCAGGCGGTATTCGAGCTGGTTGACCAGCCAGAGCCGCCAGTAGTCGATAGCCGGATCGCTGGAGAGCTCGGGCAGGGGATCGAAGGCGTACTCGAGGCGGGTCAGCGACTGCACTCCGCCCAGGGGACCGCGGCCGTCGAGGAAGAAGGAAGCGTAGACTGAGAGCTGGCGGCCGTCGTCGCCCTCCAGGCCGTTGGGATAGTAGGAGGCGAAGGGCCGCATCCAGGCGTATTCGAGCCCCAGGGTCAGCTCACGGCGCGGGGCGTAGCCCGGATAATCGCTCCACTGGAGGTTCAGCAGCGCCTGAGCGCCGATCTCGTCGCGTCGGGCGAAGACGCCGGCGCCGATTCGGGGTCTTGCCGGACCCGGCGCCAACGGCGTGGTGTACTGGGCCAGCAGATTGTAGTCGTCGTGTTCGAGGTTGTAGTTGGCCACCAGCAGCACATCGTCGGTGCCCCAGAGCTCCATCGGGGCCAGGGAGACCCCGCGGCGGCCCCACAGGGCGCAGCCCAGGGAGAGGCTGTCGTCCTCGTCGAGCCAGCCGAAGGGCGAGACAGACAGCGTCCAGCGCTCCGGCGAGAAGAGCTCGGGCAGCAGGCGGATCCAGGATTCAGAGTCGTCGCCCCTTGCGTCTTCGATGACGGGTCGCTGTTGCTGAGCGTCGTGTTGGAAGCCGGACGCGGCCAAGGCGCGCAGCAGCTCGGGATCATCGGGCAGGGCGCCCCCGAGGTAGTAGCGTATCGCCGTCGAGAAGCGCTCGAAACCGAGGCCCTCCTCGAGTTCGGCCAGGTGCTCGTCGGGGATGCGCCGGGCGGCGATGTCGTAGAACTCGGGCGTGGGTTGGCGTTCGGCGTGGCGCAGGAAATCATCGGGGTAGCCAAAGGCGCGGTAGCTGTAAATCAGGTTCTCGCTCCAGCGTTGCTGGGTGACGTCGAAGAGCTCGGCGGGCAACGCATAGGGCAGCAGGTCCCGGCCGTCGCCCAGGGTTTCGACGAGGGCCCGTCGGGCGAGGCGCTGGCTCAGCGCCTCCAGCAGGGAGAGGGTGAGGTCGGGGCGCTCAAGGCGGCGGCGGACGATCTGCCGGGCCAGCAGCAGGTGGTTGGCCCGCCAGAGCCAGGGCCGGTTGCCCTCGCCGATGACGACGAAGTCCCGATAAGCCTCGTCGCCGGTGAGGGGGACCTCGGCCGAGAGGACCAGCCGGGGCGGTTCACCGCCGATCCAGCCGGCGAAGAGCTCCTCGAAGCGCGCCGCCCAGGCGAAGTCCGGGGCCGGGTCCTCGATCAGGCCGACCAGCCTGACCGTTGCGCCGTCCCAGACCTCGGTCCGCACCTCGTCAAGACGCCCCTCGGGCAGCAGCAGTACCTCGGCGCCGGCCCCGCCGACCAAGGCCCAACCCGGCGGCGGGGTCAGGTTGACCTCCAGTTCATGCTCGAAAGGCGTCGGCGCGATCCAGGGTTTTTCGGGGATGAAGGTGTTGGGCTCCAGGGCCGGGTTCGGTCGAGGCAGCGGGTACCAGTCGGCCAGCAGGCAGAGCTCGGAGGTGCGACCCCAACGGTGGCGGAACTCGGGCACGGGTTGGCGCCAGTGCAGTTCAAGGTCCACGTGCTGACCGGGCTGGACGGACTCTTCCAACACGACACGCAGATCGGTCCCCGACAGGCTCCATGACTCCACCGGACAGTCAGCCGAACTCACCGCCAGCAGCTCCGCCGGCGCGTCGAAGCGGTAGGGGCCGCGCTCGTTATCGGCGTAGAGCTCCAGCGCCTCGACGGTCCCGACGAAACCGGGGTCGGCGTCGCGGTTGGCCGGAAAGCTGAACAGCCATTCCCGCCGGGGCTCGGCGGTGTCGTTGATCAGCTCGTAGGCGGCCCGGGCCTCGAGGGTCCAGGCTGCGTCGACGGCGGCCTCGACAACGACCCGGGGCGCGGCGGAAGAGCTCACCGAGCCGCCCATGATGGCGAGCGCAATTAACAGGCGGACGGCTGTTCGGTTTGGTGGGGTCATGCGGGAACCTCTCGGCTGATGAAGGAGCGAAACGGAGTGGGGGACCGCCGTTGCGGTTACCCCGGTGCTTACTCGATGGGCGATGTTACGCAAGGTGAGCCTCCTGACTGGCGTGCCCAAGCTATCCGGCTTGCGGCTCTTCCAGCGGTCGCCCCCTTGATTGCTATCTCACTTGACAGCTCGGCCTTGAGCGCCTATATTCTAGCACAAGCAAACTGCAACCCATCCGAAAGGCATCGAGGTGGCCTGGGGATATTCAGGAATGGCGGCATTTGGCCTGGCCCTGCTGGTCGGCGGCTTCTGGCGCGCTTCGGTTTCGAAGCGCCGCTGGGTGAAGGTCGTCGGTCCGTTGGCGGCCGTCGCGGGTCAGATCGTCTTCTTCCTGGGTGTCCTGTTGACCACCGTCCCCGGCTTCTTTAGTTGATCCCCGGGGCGCCTGCGGAAGGGCTGTTTTCGGGGCTGGGTACGTTCGTGTTGTTTTCATCGGCTTATCAGGCCGGACCCGGCCCGTGCAGACAATAGCGCAATAGAACCGCAGGGCGCCAACGGGGCGACCGTGCGGCTTCTTTTTCCACCTTCCATACAGACCAGATAACGAGCAACCGCCGCTGGGCGGATAGCGATTACCTTTGAAGGAGAGAATATGTCCGCGAACATCAAGCTGCGCCTGCCCGACGGCTCGGCGCAGGAGCACCCCGCCGGGACGACGCCCCTGGAGGTCGCCCTGGGCATCAGCGCCGGGCTGGCCCGCGCCGCCGTGGGCGCCCTGGTCGACGGTGAGCCCTGGGACCTGGGTCGCGAGCTGCCCGACGGGGAGCACGAATTCACGTTGGTCAAGTTCGACGATCCCGAGGGCAAGGAGTTTTACTGGCACACGGCGGCCCACGTGCTGGCCACGGCTGTGGGGCGCCTCTTCCCCGAGGTGCGCTACGGCATCGGCCCGGCCATCGACGAGGGCTACTACTACGACTTCCTGGTGGACAAGCCCTTTACCGAGGACGATCTGGAAGCCATCGAGGCCGAGATGGTCCGGATCATCAAAGAGGACCTGCCCCTGGAGCGCGAGGTCGTCGATCGCGAGGCCGCCCGGGCCGAGATGGAGCGGCGCGGCGAGGCGCTCAAGGTCGAGCTGATCGATGAGCTGCCCGAGGACGCCGTGGTCAGCTTCTACCGCGACGGCGACTTCGTCGACCTCTGCAAGGGGCCTCACCTGCCCTCGACGGGGCGCTTGGGGGTGCCCAAGCTGCTCAGCGTGGCCGGGGCCTACTGGCGCGGCGACGAGAACCGGCCGATGCTCTCGCGTATCTACGGCACGGCCTTTCCCAAGAAGAAGCAGCTCGAAGCATACCTGGAGCGCATCGAGGAAGCCAAGCGACGCGACCACCGCAAGCTGGGCAAGGAGATGGAGCTGTTCAGCGTCGCCGAGGACCACGGCCCGGGAATGATCCTCTACCACCCCGCCGGCGCCGTGCTGTTCCACGAGATCGAGCGCCTGGCCCACGCGATGTACCGTGAGCGCGGCTACCGCCTGGTGCGCACGCCGCACATCTTCCGCAGCGACCTCTGGCGCACCTCGGGCCACTACGAGCACTACCGGGACAAGATGTTCTTCGCCCGCCTTGAGGGCGACGACGCCGATTACGCCGTCAAGCCGATGAACTGCCCGGGGCACGTGCTGATCTACGACACGGGGCTGCACTCCTACCGCGAGCTGCCCTACCGGATCTACGAGTTCGGCCAGGTCTACCGCAACGAGCTCTCCGGCGTGCTCCACGGTATGCTGCGCGTGCGCGGCTTCACCATCGACGACGCCCACATCTTTTGCACGCCGGAGCAGTTGGGCGGCGAGATCGAGGGTGTGCTGGCCTTCGTGCGCGACCTCTTCGCCGTCTTCGGCCTGCCGGTGCGCTACACCCTCTCGACGCGGCCCGAGGACTCGATGGGCTCCGACGAGATCTGGGAATCGGCCACGGCGGCCCTGCGCGGAGCCCTGGAGCACTCCAGTCTCGACTATGACGTCGACGAGGGCGGCGGGGCCTTCTATGGACCAAAAATCGATGTCCACGTCACCGACGCCCTGGGTCGAGAGTGGCAGACCTCGACCTGCCAGGCCGACTTCAACCTCCCCGAGCGATTCGACCTGACCTACGTCGGCGAGGACGGGGCGCGCCATCGCGTGGTGCTGGTCCACCGGGCCATCCTGGGCAGCTTCGAGCGCTTCATCGGCGTGCTGATCGAGCACTTCGCCGGTGACTTCCCCCTCTGGCTGGCTCCGGAACAACTGCGCGTGCTGCCCGTGGCCGACGAGTTCAACGACTACGCCCGCGGCGTCGCCGCCCGTTTCGCCGAGCGCGGCTTCCGGGTGTCGGTCGATGACTCCAACCGCAAGCTGGGGGCGCGCATCGCCGCCGCCGAGACCGCCAAGGTGCGCTACGTCGCCGTGGTCGGCGCCAAGGAGGTCGAAGCAGGCGATATCAACCTGCGGCCCCACGGAGAGAAGCCCTTCAACGTCTCACTGCAGAAGGCCCTCGACGAATTGACCCGGGAGCGCGACGAGCGTTTGCTCATCGGCCGCTGGAGCTGACCTGATCCCCCTCACCCGGCGGGGTTTCAGCCCCGCCGGGCTTGACGCCCGGCCGAATCGCGTGTTATAAATCCATTCTAACGCATTGTCGCCGACCGGGCTTTACACCGTAAACGAGCGCAGTATTCATCGCCCGTGGTTATCGAAGCGGCATTTACGTTCACCGGGCGTTTAACGGCTCTTACCGGCTGATTCGTCGTCCGGACGGCAACCATTGAAAGCACTACCTGGAGGTGCGTGATAAAGGGAAGTCAGCGTAAGACCCGCGTCAACGAAAGGATCCGCGTCCGTGAAGTCCGTGTGGTCGATGAGGACGGCACGCAGATCGGCATCATGCGGACCCTGGACGCCCTGGACCTGGCCAAGAAGAAGAAGCTCGATCTCGTAGAGGTGGCGCCCAACGCCCGACCGCCGGTCTGCCGGATCATGGACTACGGCAAGTACCGTTACAAGCAGACCAAGCGAGAGCACGAGGCCCGCAAGAAGCAGCACAACGTCTCGCTGAAAGAGATCAAGCTGCGACCCAAGACCGGCGAACACGACTACCAGTTCAAGGTCAAGCATATCGAGCGCTTCCTCAAGCAGCTCAACAAGGTCAAGGTCACCATCATGTTCCGTGGGCGGGAGATGTCCCACCCCGAGATCGGCCGAGAGATTCTCGAGCGCATCTGCGAGCATTTCGGGGACAAGGTCGAGATTGAGAAGCGGCCCCACCTCGACGGCCGGAACATGACCATGATCCTGGCCCCGGGAGAGTTCTTCAAGGAGTCGGAGGAGGACTCCTGAGCCGCATCCGCGCGGGGCCGCCCGCGCGTCGCTGAGAACGCAAGCCAGTAGAGTGTGTACTGCTTTTCTCGGGCTGGATGAAGGCAAGAGGGGCCTTCCCCTTTATCATGCCTTTGTGCTATACTCCCCGCCAACTGCGGGGATTCGAGATTGGCGGAACGGCGGCTTTGAATTCACATCCGAGCCCACACACCAGGACTGATCCCCGAGAAGACCGTTCTCCGAAAGCCGACGACCGCCGCATCCTCGTGCCATTCAAGGAGTAGAAACGTGCCCAAGGCCAAGACCCACAAGGGAACCGCCAAGCGCTTCCGCCTGACCCGCCGGGGCAAGCTGATGCGTCATCGCGCCAACTGCAACCATATCCTGACCAAGAAGAGTGCGGACCGCAAGCGCCGTCTGCGCAACTCGACCAGCGTTCCGGTCAAGGGTGACGTCAAGAAGATCAAGCGTATGCTCAACAAGTAGCGCCGCGCTTTTAGCAGGAGATAGACCATGCCCCGCGCCATCAACAACGTCGCCAGCCGCCGCCGTCGCCGCAAGGTCCTCAAGCGGGCCTCGGGTTTCAAGCACGGCCGCAGCCGGTTGTTCCGCACCGCCAAGGACGCGGTTACCAAGTCTTTGCAGTACGCCTACCGCGACCGCCGCAAACGCAAGGGACACTTCCGCCGCCTGTGGATCGCCCGCATCAACGCCGCCTGCCGAATCAACGGCACAAGCTACAGCCGATTTATCAACGGTCTGGGCAAGGCCGGCGTTGAACTGGACCGCAAGATACTGGCGGATCTGGCCGCCACCGATCCGCAAGCCTTCACCAGCGTCGTCGAGGCGCTTCAAGGCTGAGGAAGGCTTCAGGGACGCCCTACCCGGCGGACTTATAGCATCAACGCCCCCTGCCCATGACCTCTCTGATACCAGGGGGTGTGGCGGGAATGTGCCGCAAGCCGCAGGCCCCCTCACCCGGGGGCTTTCATTCTGCCGGGTGACCATAACTTTTTTCACAGTATGCGAAGATCCCGCGGATTTCCCATAAGCCGCAAGAACTGTTTACTCACAAGCCGTGCCACCCGACTAGATAGAGCTGGAGCAACCGTGTTCGAAGCCCTGGAGAAGATCCGTCGCGAGGCGCTCAAGCGCGTGGACGCAGTCGCTGAAAACGCCGAACTCGAGGCCGTCCGGGTCGAGTACCTGGGCCGCAAGGGCCGGCTGACCGAGAAGCTGCGCCGTTTGGGCTCCCTGCCGCCCGAGGACCGCCCCCGAGCCGGCGCCCTGGCCAACGAGATCAAGGGCGACATCCAGCGCCGCCTGACCGCCCGCGCCGCCGAGCTCAGCGCCCCACGTCGCGAGGTTCCGCAGCTCGACTACACTCTGCCCGGACGCCGCTTCGAGGTCCACCGCCGCCACCCGGTCAACCAGGTTATCGACGAGCTGGTCGATATCTTCTGCGATCTGGGCTTCACCACGGCCGAGGGACCGCTGATCGAAGACGAGTACCACAACTTCGACGCACTCAACACCCCGGCGGACCACCCGGCCCGCGACGAGAAGGACACGCTCTACCTCGAGGGCTGCGATCTGCTGCTGCGCACCGAGACCAGCCCGGTGCAGATCCGCACCCTGGAGACGACCAAGCCGCCGGTGCGCATCATCGCCCCGGGACGCTGCTATCGCAACGATACCGCCGACGCCCGGCATTACCCGGTCTTCCACCAGATCGAGGGGCTCTGGATCGACAAGGGCGTCAGTTTCGCCCACCTCAAGGGCGTGTTGATGGAGTTCGCCCGCGCGCTCTTCGGTTCGAAGACCCGAGTGCGCTTCCGACCCCACTTCTTCCCCTTCACCGAACCCTCGGCTGAAATCGAGTCAACCTGTCCGGCCTGCGGCGGTGACGGCTGCCGGACCTGTTCGGGAACGGGCTGGATCGAGTTGGGCGGCTCCGGGATGGTCGACCCGGCGGTGCTGGAGCCGATGGGCGTGGACACCGAGATGTTCACCGGCTTCGCCTTCGGCATCGGACCGGAGCGCATCGCTATGGTGCGCTACGGTATCGACGACATCCGCCTGTTCTACGAGAACGACGTCCGCTTCCTGGAGCAGTTCTAGCTTCCGGCCTGAACCGGCGTTGGCACGTTTCTTGCGAGTGCGCACCGCCACTGCGAACCAACCCCCGCCTGCGCAACAAACGCGCCAACGCCTCCCCGTCGGTTTATCGAGTGGCGGTGGGTTATCATCGTACGTGATCATGGAACTCTTACGAATCAAATCAGGGCCGATAGTGAAAGGTTCAGCAAGCAGACAGTCGCAGATTGGGTGCGTCTTAAGGTGCCCCCGATACCAGCTTGCGCGGCCTTATTGCTTGATAATGAAACAAGGGATCACTTAATGGTCACGGACCATGGTGTTACTGAATATCGTTCAATTATCAGCAGTTAGCGGGCAAGCAGGTTTACACATCGAGTTTTTAGTGTGTGGCAAGTTAAGCGGGGTTTCACATTTCTATAATGCCTGTTATGACTTCTCGGCGCTCAAGAAGAAACTGCCTGGCGCAATGGGCTTCGATTACGATTCATTAATGCCAAGTAACTAATTATCATATATATAACTAACAGGCTATAACTAGCAGGCGCCGAGGGGTTGAGTTGACAGGCCAAACATCATTCGGCATAGCCTCGTATCAGCCGTTTTTCGAGGTGGATCGGTGTTTCGAGTTATAACTAGCTGGTCCATGATCGTGTGTGATCCCTAGGCTTTAATCTGGAGTTACTATCTCCAATGAGCAGATGAAAAGCAGCGCTGACAGGGGTAAGCCTTGAGGATACCCTATTATGCTAGCAGCTTGTGTTTAGCGTCCATCCGGTTGCCCTTCGACTTATCTTCGGTATCAAAACGCGACGCAACCGAACGACTAGTGACCGCTCGGTGAACTGTCCTTTCTTTGGTGGATGCGGCGGTGTTGCAGTTCCAGCCAATGTTCTGGAGTGCCTGGCTTCTCGATCTGCATGAACGATCGACGGGCTCGGCTCCTCGCGCGCTGCGCCGGAACAAGCCGTTGAAGCCGATCATGTCCCAGTGTGTTTCTGATCCCCGTTTTCAACCAGTGCCGATCAACCCAAACCAACTCAACCCCGGGGTACGCCTGTGAAGTGCTACACCACCTGGCTGGCCGACTACCTGCCAAAAAGCTTCGACCGCACGCCGGAACAGATAGCCGACGACCTGACCACCTCCTGCGCCGTTTCCGAAGGTTTTTGCATTGCATATGAGCACCTTCGCAAGGTTAAAGCCGGTCGGGTTCTGGAGGTTGGGCCGCTGCCAAGGTCGAAGAAGCTCTACCGCTGCCTGGTTGAGGTCGACGGCGGTCGGGTCGAGGTCGTCGCCGGTGCGCCCAACACCGCCGAAGCCGCCGGCCGTTTGGTGCCCTACGTTTCATCGGGCACCCGTCTGCCCCTGCTGACGGTGGGCGAGCGCGAGATCATGGGCGTGCTCAGTCGGGGTATGCTGGCCAGCCGGCTCGAGCTGGGACTGTCGGCGGACCACACGGGCATTTGGCTGCTGGATGAGGACGAGTGGCAGCCGGGAGCGTCCCTGGAGCGCCTGGCGCCGAGTGACGGCGTGGTGATCGACTTCGAGACTACGCCCAACCGGCCCGACACGTTGTCCCACCTCGGTCTGGCGCGGCAGTTGGCGGCGATCCACGGCCTGGACTTCGAGTCCCCCCGGGCGCGGATCACGCCCAAAGTAATCGATGATCCCGGTGTGGTCGCCGTCGAGGCCCCGGAGCTCTGCCGCCGTTACGTCGGGCTGATCGTGCGCGGCGTGAAGGTCGGCCCCGGTCCGGACTGGCTGGCCCAGCGGCTGATCGCCATCGGCCACCGACCGATCTCGAACATCGTCGACGTGACCAACTACATCCTCCACGGCCTGGGCCAGCCGCTGCACGCCTTCGATCTGAACAGACTCACGGACGGCCGGATAGTCGTCCGCCGCGCCCGTCCCGGCGAGGGCATCGTCACCCTGGACGGCGACGACTGCGCCTTGAGTGAAGAGATGCTGGTCATCGCCGACGCGGAGAAGCCCGTGGCGGTGGCCGGGGTGATGGGCGGCCGTGACTCCGGCGTCGACGAGGACACCACCGATATCCTCATCGAGAGCGCCTGGTTCGAGCCCACCTCGGTGCGTGCCACGGCCAACGCCCTGGATGTCCATTCCTCCTCGAGTCATCTGTTCAGCCGTGGAGCCGATCCGGAGCTGGCTCCCGAGGCCGCCCGCCTGGCCGCTGAACTGATCGTCGAGATCGCCGGCGGCGAGATTGACGAGGTGCTCTACGACGCCCATCCCCGCCCCTGGACAGTGCCGCAGATCGAGCTGCGCCGGGAGCGGGCCGAGGCCGTTCTGGGGTTCAGCATTACCGATGAGCGATTGCGGGAGAGTCTGCGCAGCCTGGGCTGCGAGCTGCTTGAGGACGCCGGGTCGACCAGCCGCTGGGCCGCTCCCAGCCACCGGCCCGACCTGTCCCGGGAGATCGACCTGATCGAGGAGCTGGGCCAGGTCATCGGCTACGACGCCGTGCCCATAGAGCTGCCCCCGCTGCGCGCCGAGCGCCTCAACCCGCCCGACCCACGCGGACACCTCCACGCCGCCCTGGCCGCCGGCGGTTGCCGCGAGGTCCTCTGCACGGACTTCGTCGCCGCCGAGGAGGCAGCCGGCTTCGGTTTCGCCGAAGAGGAGCTCGTTCGGGTGCGCAATCCCCTGGATAAGGGACACCCCTTCCTGCGGCCCACCGGTTTCATCGGCCTGCTCAACGCCGCCGGGCACAACCGCCGTCGCGGTCTGGCCGGTGGAGGCTTCTACGAGTTCTCGACCAGCTTCCACCAGGGCGACGAGGCTCCCCGGGAGAGCCAGCGCCTCTGCGCCGTGCTGGCGGGCAAGCGCCCCGGCGATAGCTGGCACGCCGTCGAGCGCGCCTACGACTTCTACGACCTCAAGGGGCTGTTGGAAGCGCTGCTCGATTCACTCAAGCTCCCCGAGGTGGAGTTGAAACCACTGGAGACCACGCCGGACACGACGCTGCGCCTGGCCGTGGAACTCGACGGCGAGCGCCTGGGTCGGCTGGTGCGCTTCGCCGGTGAGCTGCTGGAGACCTACGAGCTGGAGGGCGATCCGGCCTGGGGGTTGGAGCTGGACGTGGCCAAGCTGATCGAACGCCGCGGCGAGCCGGTTTTCCAACACCCGACCGCCTATCCCCCCGTCACCCGGGACCTGGCCCTGGTCGTCGAGGAGGGAGTGACCCACGCTCGCGTACTCGAGGTGATCGAGGCCGCCG
Organism: Candidatus Coatesiibacteriota bacterium; assembly: GCA_014728185.1. Lineage (GTDB taxonomy): Bacteria > RBG-13-66-14 > RBG-13-66-14 > RBG-13-66-14 > RBG-13-66-14 > WJMB01. The sequence continues at coordinate 11,649 of WJMB01000138.1, read as the reverse complement.
CCGACGAGCTGCTGGAGAGCGTGGATATCTTCGATGTCTACACCGGCAAGCAGATCGGGGCCGGCAGGCGCTCCCTGGCCTACGCGCTGAGCTTTCGCTCGCCGGAGCGCACGCTGACCGACGACGAGGTGGACGCCCGTCACGCCGCGATCGTCAAAGCCCTGGCCGAGGAGCTGGGCGCCGAGCTGCGCTCGTAGCTCAACGTCCCCTGTCGGCTTGTCCGCCGGCCCAAGTATTTATTGAAGCCATCATAGAACGTGATCGAACCAAATCAGGGTCGATAATGAGAGCTTCACGAGGAGTTGGCTGTTTAGTTGCGTTCGGCTTGAATCCCGATACTTATCATGCGTAGTCTTGTTACTTGATATTGGGGCAGTTATGAGTCGAGCGGCAATCGGGTGGTCTTTCTTTGCAGGCAACTAGGCAGGGTAGGTTATCCAACGAGCATGTCCCATATCACCACCACTTTTTTCTGCTGGAAAGTGACAGGTATATCTTCTGCTACACGTGTAATATAAGCAGATTACGAACACAGCCCGGTCCGATCAGAGTATATGATCTCTTGCCATTAATCCACGGTCATGAAAGAGTACACTAAGTCTTGATTAAACAAGGGGATGATGAAACAAGAGGATATGGTTATCGCTTAGAACACTCTGCATCGAACCAGCGACTGGAGCACTTTCGCTGGTTTCCAACCGGCAATCAAGACTCTACTTGCTGGGGGGGCACCACTGTTCAGTCGGCAGCCGGTTATAACTTCATCATGAATGAATAACCTGGTATCGTGCCGGGCTTCAACGTTAATTTGCCAATCGAGACCACCGGGGCTACCCTGAAGGCGATTTGGTGTGTTAAGATACTTAGCGTATTGGAGTTCTAGGTATCGATAAGGACAACGCGAAGGTAGTTCGAACCCGAAGGCGACGAAACGGAGGTTGGCCGTGGAAGAACTGCTCGACAAACTACAGAGCCGCATCCGGCTGGCCGTCGAGAAAATCGGCGAGCTAAAGCGCTCCAACGGCGACCTCTCGCGTCTCAACCAATCCCTGGCCGAGGACAACGAGCTGTTGAACATGGAGCTCGAAGAGGCCAAGGAGCGCGCGGCGGCCGGTGAGGAGCTCAAGCGGCAACTGGAGGAGCTGGAGAAGCTGCGCCGCAACGCCGTCGAACGCCTCGACGCCCTCATCGCCGAGCTCGATGAGGCCCTGGAGCTCGAGCCCGCCCCGAAGACGCCGACACCGGTGGAGCCTGAGACCTCGCCCGAGTCCGCTGTCAATGAGCCTGCGCAGACGCCCGCCGCTCAAACCGAGGCCCCGTCCGAGCGACCCGACGTAGACCTCCCAGACGAGGGCCGCGTTGAAGAAAGCGCCGCACCGGAACAAACCTCCGCCGAGGAACGGGTCGAACCGCTCGAATCCGGCAACGAGGAATCGACCGAGCCCGGCGTATCCGACGAGCGCCCCAGCGGTTTCCTCGATGAAACCGAATATACGCCCGCGGCCGTCGAGGAGGGTTCCACCGACGAAGCCCCCGCTCCCAGCCGCCCCGCCGATTTCCCCGAAAGCCCCGGAAACGATGAAGCGCCCGGCGAGGCCGATGTCGACAGTGCGAGGGTTGATCCGACAAGGCGCGCCGCCGGTGAATCAGCGGTGCCCGCCGACGCCGAGGAAATCGATCTCTCGGACGAGCTGGCGGATGGGTCGACGGGCGAGACGGTGTCCGATAACAGAGAGTCCTCCCCCGCCGAAGACGACCTCTTCGACCTCGAAGACGACGCGTCCGAGAGCGACGACGGCTACAACCCCCTGGGCGTCGAGGGTTTGCTGGTCGACCGTTCCAGCGAGAACGGGGAGCGCCGGGAGACGGATTGAACCCCCCGCCCCGTCGCGGTTTCATTCTGGTCGCCGCGCTGTCGATCCTGATGGTCGCCGGCGCCGTCGCACAGCAGGACCTGCCCGAAAAGCCCCGACCCGAGCTGACCCCGGAGCAGCTCGAACGCGACCGCCTCCTCGCCGAAGCCTTCCACGAAGCCTACCTCGAAGACGACCTCACCGACAGCCTGATCATCGGCGGCTCACTGCGTAACGTGGAGAGCACGCCCTTCGCCGTCAGTGTGATTTCCGGCGCCCGCCTGCGCGAGTTCAACTACGCCGGCCTGGCCGACGCCCTGGCCTTCGAGGCCGGCCTCTACCCGGATCAGCGCTACCGACTGGGCGACAACGGCGGCCTGGCGGTGCGCGGTCACTCCACCCAGCACCTGCGCGTCTACATCGACGGCCTGCCCGTCGATCACGGCGTCTGGTGGAGCGAGGCCCTGGCACGCATCCCGCTCAATCTGGTCCGCCGGGTGGAGATCCTGCGCACCCCCGGCGGCGGTCTCTACGCCGGGGCCCCCGGCGGGGTGATCAACGTGGTCACCCGCTCAGCTCGACGTCCCACCCTGGCCGTGGCCCAGGTGGGCGGCGGCAGCGGCACCTATAACGATCAGAGCTACTGGGGACGCTTTACCGATCAGCGCTGGCGCCTGGCCTACAAGGTGGGCGGCTCCAAGTGGAGCGCCGACTCCGCCGAGCACGGCCTGGACTCCGACGGTGGCGACCTGGACGCAGAGCTGGCCTTCGACCTGGGGCTCACCCAACCCGGAGAGCGCTACGACGACGGTCGCATTGGCATCTACGCCCGCAGCCACTACTCGCGCTACGGCGACCGCTGGTCGCACTCCGAGGCCCAACGCCGCGACGACCTCAATCTATACAGCTACGGCGCTTGGCTCGAGCTGCCCCTGGCTGACTGGGGCCGCCTGCGCGGCGATCTGCGCTACAACGACCGTGAGCGCTCGCGCAGCTTGACCGATTACGACCAGCTCTTTCCCGGAGAACTGCCCGAGCCGAGTTACTACGAGGCCGATGTCTACGACGGGCTGCTCAAACTGGACCTGGCCCCCTGGAGGGGAGCCCGCCTCGGCTTGACCCTGGACGGCTGGCTGGAAGAGTCAACGGCCTACGCTGACGATCGTCTCTATCGCTACGGCGGTGCGCTGAGCCTGGAGCAGGGACTCTTCGAGGGCCTGACCCAGATTGTCGCCGCCGCCCGCTACGACGAGGACTCACGCTGCGGCGGCGCGCCGGCCTTCAGCCTGGGCTTTCTACAGGGCCTCCAGCACCGCCTGGGCCTGGACTCGGTCTTCGTCAATTACGCCGACGGTCACCGTCCACCGAGCCTGGAGGAGCGCCAGCGGGCCATCGGCGAGCTGGAGCCCGAACGCGGCTGGAACCTGGAGGCCGGGCTGCGCGTTACCCGGCTTGACCCGCTCAAGCTCCAACTGACCGGCTATTACGGCGGTCTGGCGGATGCGCTGAGCGACGAAGGCGCCGGTCTGGTCAACGCCGCCGAGTCTCGAGAGCTCTACGGCGGCGAGCTCGAACTGACTCTCGGGCATCACGACGACCCCTGGATCCAGGGCGGCATCGGACGAGACCAGATCGAGCAGAAGAACGACGAGCTTCGCGGCTCACCGCTGCGGCTGCGCCTGGTCGGTTCCCTGGCCTGGCGGGACGACAAGGGTCCCTGGTTCATGGGTCGCGCCGCTCTGGGCTACGCCGGGCGCTTCTTCCAGGGTGATTTGACCCTCACCGGAGAAGCCCACCTGAGCTACGCCAACCGTATCCTCGACACCGCCTACCCGGGTGAGCCGGGCACGACGCCGGATACGGACCTGTTCACCCTGGACCTGCTGATCCGCGCCCGGGTGATCGACTTCGATATCAGCCTGCGGTTGAACAACCTGATCGGCGGCGGGATGGAATTCGACGGCCTGGGTCGCCTGACCGCGCCGCCGGGTTTCCACCTGAGCTTCTCCTGGGTCTTCTACGACTGACCAACATCTATGCTTGACTGGTTTTCGAATGTTGACAACTGAGCAAGCACACCCCGGCGCTCCTACCTGCCTACAGGTCGCCCGACCCGCTGCTCTGGTCGATAGCCGTTAAGAACCGTGAAAATGATTAGGGATCGTATACCCTCTTCGGACCTGCTCGTGATTCTATCCTGTTGATAATATACGTGATTGGTATCGGACACCCGTCACAAAACAAGCTTTTTAAAATTGCAATTAAGAAGGGCATCAAACACGATCCCGGACTAGCTAGTTACAACTCGAAACACCGCCCCACCTCGCAAAAAACGCCTGATACATGACAATGCCGAAGAAAGAGCAGACTCTTGTCTTCAAATACCAGTGCTTACTCGTTATATATGTTTGCTATTAGGCTATTTGGGATCGACACATCTTCATCGAGGCCGATAGTAGCAAGCAGTTCCTTGTTGAGCGCCGAGAAATCAACACGAGCATCATGGGAATGTGGAAACCCACTTGACCTGCCACAAACAACTAATTCGATGTGCAAACCTGATTGTCCCCCAACTGCTGATAATTGAACGATATCCAGTAACACCATGGTCCGTGACAGTTAAGTGATCCCAACGCCGGGCATCATTGAGCGTGCTTGGACCAAACAGAGCTGATATCGAGAGGTTCACCGAGCAGGTAGTAGCCGTCCGGGTGCGTTGGTCTTTGACCGATATCACCCTGCGCATCCTTCGGCCTTGACATTGATGCGCTTATCAGTCGAGTAGCAATCGGAAGGACTTTAAGTACAAGCTGCTGGCATAGAAGGTTATCCATAAGGCCTACCCTTTGTCAGCGCTGCTTTTCATCTGCTCATTGGAGATAGTAACTCCCGATAAAACGCGTGTAGTAGCAGAAGTACAAGTTCAGCAGCCAAAGACGTGTCAGAGACGTGGGGTATGCTCCATGAGTGTGATACAACTTTCGTTAAATCACCTTCAGCCTGACGCTCTTCCGCAAACGCTGGAAACGATAACCCCAGACGACGTCAATCCGACGATGTCAATCAAACAGTATAATGCATTGATCCTCAAACCTACCCCGGCAGGTGTGCGATGGCCCGACTCTATCTGATAACCGACGAAACCCTGGGCCTCGAGGCCAACCTGAAGCTCTTCACCACGGAGTTTCTGGCCGGCTGCGGGGTGTTCCAGTTGCGCCTCGACAACCTGAGCGATCGCGAGTTCCACCAGGCCGCGTTGGAGTTCTCGCGTCGCTGTCACGAGGCCGGGGTGCCCTTCATCGTCAACGACCGGGTGGACATCGCCCTGGCCGCCGGAGCCGACGGCGTCCACCTGGGTGCCGACGACCTGCCCGTCGAGGTGGTCCGCCGCCTGGTCGGCGGCGAGCTTCTGATCGGCCGCACCGTCAGAAACAGGCAGCAGGCCGTGGACGCCCAGCGGGACGGAGCCAGCTACCTGGCCGCCGGCCCCTGCTTCGGCACCCAGACCAAGCCCGCTCTCGAGCCCATCGGCGTCGGCGCCGTCAAGGAGATAACCGCCGCCTGCGAGCTGCCGGTCTGCGCCATCGGCGGCATCACCCCGGACAAGCTGGCCCTGGTCCTCGACGCCCACCCGGCCTACACCGCCGTGATCAGCTCCGTGACCCGGTCCGATGACCCGGCCAAGGCCAAGCAAAAACTGGTGACCATGCTCTCCATCGACGAGCACAACCTCCAGCCGCGCCGCCTGGAGAAGCGGGGCGGAAGCGGCGAGAGCTAGCCCCAAAGCATTAGCATCTACTAATAAACGAGCTTCTCAGAGGGCCGGAGAGCGTCGATCATCGACAGGGGAGGGGTTTTAGTACCCTTGATTCACAAGCTACTGATTGATACCGCAACTGGCGGGCAGTCTATCTAATAGTTCTCGGCGGTGCAAATCAATACCTATTTTGGATGCTTGATCAATGAGTTATCCTATGGAGCAGATCTGTAGTATCAAGTCTGCTCCATTATTCATTGCGCCTGATCGAAAGTCACCTGTGTGTTTCATGATGGCAACGCGGCCTAACCATTAAACTCCCGACGTTTCTTGCCCGACCTAGTTTTTAAACTGAAATATTTTGGCAAGCGTCAAGGAGCCCAGTTTTTACTTGGGATTATCACACGTTCCTGAACAGACATATATCGCTAATAGCTTGATATCATGTACTTTATAGCTGCGCGAGCTGTCCCTGTCCATGCGTCGCCTGGTGGCGGAAAACCAGACTTGCTCTATGAGGGCGCTGCAAGAGGACGCTGAGAGTCTGGAAGTCCCGACTCCTTATTAGCATCCCGGTCTTACCAGTCATATGGATGCTAAATCTTTCCAAACAGCTGGTTTAGCTGATACGCAAACCCTCTTTGGCCCGTCGAGCTGAAGGCCCTCATGTGGTAGTTGTGGGCACATCCATTCTATATGACGCTATTTTTAGGTTTCGACGTAGGTTCAGTTTCAGGTGATAATCCCTTTTACTTTTACCCCGCCGTGTGGCGGGCTTCTGATAATGGGGGTTATGTGCATTGTGGCGAAATTGCTGGGTGAATTCACTGTGACGGTACTGTAAGTGTGGTTACCGAGATTGAATTGTGCAAGACCGAATGAGACTAGAAGAACCATCGGTGTGGTCTGTCAAAAACCGTTCGTCCTCGCCTGTACCGTCCATTTGCATTCTGGAAGGCGTGGACGAATGAGAGGTTGCAGACCCGCAACGCGGTTTAATATTCGCGGGGGCTCGCAGAGGGGCCGCCCTACAGAGCAAGATCGGGGGGGGATATCTAGGGTTTGGTCTTTCGAAACGTCCGCGTTAATCCAAAATGGCAATGCTTGGTGACGGGGTCGGAGGACCCCGTCCAATGATTATTGCTCCGCAAGACCGCTACGTGTCGGCGGCAAACATTCATTCGCCCCTTATCAGGCTACTCCGTACTTGATTCCAATATATTATGAGAAGGGATCACTTAATGGTCACGGACCATGGTGTTACTGGATATCGTTCTGAGACATGCTGTCAGCAGGCAATCAGATGTGCACATCGAGCGAACTGATTGTGGCAGGTACGTGGATTTTCACATTCCCGGGATACCCTGACGGCGTCACGAAGCTCCATTATCAACTGCCTGGCGCAATGGGTTTCGATGACGATTTATCGATGCTAAGTAATCAATTATCATGCATATATAACTAGCAGTCGCCGAGGGGTTGAGCTGGCAGGCCAAACATCATTCGGCATAGCTTCGTATCAGCAGCTTTTTTTCGAGGTGGGGTGGTGTTTCGAGTTGAAGTTGGTTGGTCCGAGGTCGTGTGTGGTGCCTAAAAGAAAAGCCCCCGCGACAGGGGCTTTGGTTACTTCTTCTTCTTGTGCCGATTCGCACGGCGCTTCTTCTTGCGCTTGTGCGTGGCGATCTTTTTACGCTTGCGCTTTTTGCTCGAACCCACGTTTCTCCTCTCAGCGGCCGCTAGGGTCAATCGAAGCAGGCAAGTGACGAAGGGCGGGTGCTGCGCGTCAACCCATTGAATATGAGCGGGTATTGTACCTGTTGGGACGGGAAAAGGCAAGCCGTCCGGCGTGCACGGCGGCGCCCTGATCACGTACAACGCTTGTGGCTAAACCGCAGCCGCTGCAATACAGGGCGGCTGACCGGCGGGACTGGAACGATGTAACGGGGACTGGGGGATGAATGGGTATTCCACGAAGCACGGGACACCACGTATTGGTTGAGTTGATTAGCTGAAGGGATCATCATGGTTAGAAGAACGACTCGACGATGAGCTGTGAGGCGTTGTTTACCATTTGGGATTGAGTACCCTCTTCGGACCGGTTGATGGTTGTAATTTGCTGATAATGAGCATTGGGATTATCACCTGATACTGAAAACCTACGTCGAAAACGCAAAAGCGCGGCATTTAGAAAGGAGGTGCTGACAACAATCTTTCGCAAGGCTGTTTATTCGACGAGCCAAAGAGCTTTCATACCTGCCAAAGCCGCTGTTTGAAAGCGTTTAGTCTCATACAACCTGGGATGTAAATCAGGAGTCGCGACTTCCCGACTCTCATGCGTGTTCTCTAAAGAACCTTCATAGAGCAAGTCTGGTTTTCGCCACCAGGCCTTGCACAAACAGGGACGACTTGCACAGCTATAAACCACTATATATCCAGCTAATAGCGATGCATACCTGTTAAATCACGCGTGATAATCCCGTAAGCAATTTGAATTTACCAACCATCTGCTTTCTACGCAGCCCATCAAGCGACTCAATAGCAAGCGGAAAGGGAACTCTTGATGAATGGGGATCGATGCGTCGATCGACCAGACAGCGAAAAATTGTTCATCAAACTGTTCTGTGAACGCCAGTTATCTGCATAATCTGGTCCGAAGACGTCTCATGATGTTAAAATACTTATCAATCATGCCATAAAGTGAAGATGGCGATCCATATCCAGGTGATGATCTTAGGCGTCAGTACCGCGGATGACAACATATTGCCTATGTTTTAAAACCGGCCCTCCGCGGGACCGGTCTTGATTATTGACTTCAGAAACTAACTGTGAGAGCGGTCTATTAACCGTCGGGCAGCATGCTCTTGAGTTTCTTCGACGGCTTGAAGTGGGGAACCCACTTCTCCTTGACCTCGATGATCTCGCCGGTGCGCGGGTTGCGGGCCTGCCGGGCGCGCTTATGGCGCAAGCGGAAGGTGCCGAAGCCCCGGATCTCGACGCGCTGCTTCTTGAGTGTCTCTTCGTCGCCGGGCGTCGTCAGGCACTCGATGAGCGTCTCCAGGATGGCGTTGATCAGCTCCGTGGTCTGCTTGAGTGTCAGACCGGTGCTTTTTGATATCTTTTGGGCCAGATCCGCTTTGGTCATTGCCGACTCCTTGAAGCCGCTCCGGGTTGGATAACGAGAACCCGCGATTCACCAGTCAGCCTAGTACGCAGCAACCGGAAAAACGTATGCTTTTTCTACGTTGTAGAATGTAGTACCGTAACGAATTTTGATGTTACCGGATTATTGATGACAGGTCAAGACCTTAGGCGTTTTTCTCCGACGGTTTCAGTCGATCCGCCGCTCACGGCTTATCAGCGCTTGCCGACGGGGCTGGGAACATCCAGGTTCTGCCAGCGGCCGCACTTGTCGCCCCAGCGGCTGATCACCGCGCCGTCCTGCAGGATCTCGACGACCTCGCAAACGTTGGGGCAGTAGCCGCACTCGAAACCCCGGGTGCGGTAGCTGAACTCGGCGGCGTCGAAGCCCTTGAATCGGGTCGTGCCAGTGATCTCGACGCGCTCACGCGCCAGTTGAGCCGCGCCGATGGCTCCCATGACCTTGTGATGCTCGGGGACGATGACCTCGTGACCCAGGGCCTTCTCGAAGGCCCGCTTGATGCCCACGTTGGCCGCCACGCCGCCCTGGAAAACCATCGGGGGCTGGATGTCCTTGCCCCGGGCGATGTTGTTGAGGTAATTGCGCACCAGGGCCTCGCTCAATCCGGCGATGATGTCTTCGGTGGAGTGGCCCATCTGCTGCTTGTGGATCATATCGCTTTCGGCGAAGACGGTGCAGCGTCCGGCGATGCGCACCGCGCTGGTCGACTTGAGGGCGTAGCCGCCGAACTCCTCGATGGCGATGTCCAGCCGCGCCGCCTGCTGGTCGAGAAACGAACCAGTGCCCGCCGCGCAGACCGTGTTCATCGCGAAATCGACGACGATGCTCTCGCGCAGGATGATAATCTTGGAGTCCTGGCCTCCGATCTCGAAGACGGTGCGCACGCCGGGTATCTCGAGGCCCGCGGCGATGGCGTGGGCCGTGATCTCGTTCTTGACCGAATCGGCGCCGACCAGCACCGCGGTGAGCTGACGAGCCGAGCCCGTGGTGCCCACGCCGGCGATGACCTCGGAGCGACCGTCGAGCAGCTTGTTGAGCTGGGCCAGACCGCGCTGAACGGTCTCGATTGGTCGGCCCTGGGTGCGCAGGTAGAGCGACTGGGAGACCTCGCCGCCCTCATCCACCAGGGCGAAATTGGTGCTCACCGAGCCCACGTCGACGCCAAGATAATAGCGCTCAGTCAAGATGTCTCCTCGAACTGGATCCTCGAACCAGTGGTTGGTAAATCAGCGGACACATGGGTGGTCGCCGGGATCGGCTCGGAACGGTAAACGCAATATATGCATGATGCGCATGGGGATCGACACAGGAAGCCGGACCAGCAACCGGAGCGAGAGATGGTTACCGCTTCGGACCTGGATATGATTGTAATCTGCCGGCACTTATGAGCATTTGAAAAAAGGCCGTGACGAGGGATGCGCTTGTTGAAATCGGAATCTGTCCACAGCTCTGCCAGACGGCGAATGACCCGCTCGTTGAATCACGTTTATTTGCCGAACAGGCTCCAGGATGCCAAATGATACGAACAATGAGCTAGGAAGCGTCAAGTCACATTCGATTAGCCGCCGATGGCGGTCGATAACTAGGTGAGCATTCCCTCGCTTATCAGCTTCCGCCGCTTAGACTGATCCCGGGACGGTTCAAGCCGTCGGCAGCGGCTCGGTCCGGGTCAGGCCGCGCTTGTGGGCAAGCAAATCAACAAAGGCCTCCAGCCGGGTGACGATCCCGGCCTCGGCGGTGTGCTCGTCCATGATCAGCGTCAGCACCGGGATGCCCAGCTCGTTGGATACCCGGGTGAGGATGTTCTGGGCCACGATCTCCGGCATGCAGGTGAAGGGCATCAGGTGGACCACGCCGTCGTAACCCTCGCGGGCCATGCGCACCGTCTGGCCGACGCTGACCACGCTCTCGCCGCCGGCGTCGTAGGCCAGGTACTTCTCGGCGTAGCGCTTGGCCGTCTCGCGGTCGGCGTCGCCGCCGACACCGCCAGTGGTCATCTTGTGGTGCAGCCAGGCCGACAGCGAGACCGGGCGCTCGACCCAGACTCCCATCTCGCCCAGGCGCCGCTCGATCTCGAAGTTGACGAAGCGCTCGAGGACCACGTAGAGCTCGCCGACTACACCGACCCGCAGAGGTTTATCCGGCTTGTCGTCGCGGTCGGGCAGGCCGGCGAAATCACGCCGGGCGCTGATCTCGGCGGCGCGCAGTGAGAGATACCAGCCGGCGTCATCGATGCGCTTGAGGTATTTCTGCTGCAGCTTCTCGGCCCTGCGGGGTTCGGCGGCGCGCCAGCGGGCGCGTCGGGCCGACTCCTCGACGAACTCGATGGCCTGAAGCTTGCGCAACCCGAAGCGGAAGGCCCGCCATAAACGTAGCAGACCGGAACGCTTCGAGATCGTGCGGAACATGTTGATGAAGTCTTCTTTGGTGTCCTGGCTGAAGTAGTGGAAGGTGACGTCGTAGCCAAGGTTCTTGAGGATCTGCTCCTGAACCGAGCCGTAGTAGCCGAAGCGGCAGGGACCGCCGCCGCCGATGACCAGCAGCGTGTCGGCGCCCCGCTCGATGGCCTCCAGAAAGTTGCCCAGGTTGATCTTCAGCGGCAGACAAGCCGTCTCCGGGCTGTGACGCACACCCAGCTCAAGCGTCCGCTTCGAGCAGGGGGGCGGCACCACGTAATCGCGACCCAGGGCCTCGAGCAGCACCCGCAGCGCGATGTACATGTTGCCCATGTGGGGGAAGCTGAGCTTCACCGGCCGCCTTCCGTTTTTACTGTCATAATGTGCGCTGCCGTGGGGCGCGCTTGCACGATTCATCCGCGAATCCTGCGCCGTTGAGCGATAAGCGAACGCTTATCATTCCGTTACCAGTCCGTCATCTGG
>WJMB01000137.1 GCA_014728185.1 Candidatus Coatesiibacteriota bacterium | reverse complement strand
GAGCAGGGCGTCGCCGATCTCGACGGCCCGGGGGCCGCTGAGGCGGACGACGTCCAAGGCCCCGCGTCCCGGCGCCGTGGCGATGGCGACGATGGTGTCGTTGGCATCCATCGGGTGGTGTATGGATCTGAAGTGTCGGTCGGCTTGCTTATCTGATCGACAATGGCGGGGGGGATCCGGTTGGTCGATCCTCCGCGGCGTTTCCCATCAGGCATCCTGGAACGTGTTTGGAAAAACAGGCTGATAGGCATTGGTTAGCTTATTGTGATAGGGATTATCACACGTTTCTGAACAGGCATATATCGCTAATAGCTTGTTATCATGTGCTTTATAGCTGCGCAAGCTGTCACTGCCCATGCCTTGCCTGGTGGCGGAAAAACAGGCTTGCCCGAAGCGGGCGCTGCCAAGAAGATGCCAAGAAGATGCCAAGAGGATGCTGAGAGGACGCTGAGAGACTGGAAGTCCCGACACATGATTTGCATCCTTGGCTTACCAGTAATATGGATGCTAAATGTTTTCAAATAGCTGTTTTAACTGATGGGATCACTTAATGGTCACGGACCATGGTGTTACTGGATATCGTTCTGATGCAAGCAGTCATTGGACAATCGGATGTGCACATCGAGCGAGCTGCTTGTGGCAGGTACGTGGAATTCCACATTCCCAGGATGCCCGTAGCGACGTCACGACGCTCCATTTTCAACTGCCTGGCGCAACGGGCATCGATGACGATTCATCGATGCTAAGCGTGCTATTATCATGCATATATAACTAGCAGGCGCCGAGGGGTTGAGCTGGCAGGCCAAGCATCATTCGGCAAAGCCGCATATCAGCAGCTTTTTCGAAGTGGATCGGTGTTTCGAGTTGACGTTGGCTGGTCCGAAGTCGCGTGTGATGCCAATTGCAATTAAGAAGAATGTCTTCCTTGGCAAACCCAGAAATCAGCGCACTGGTATATGCTCTGACAGCAGATCGCCTCTAACTCCTAAATGTCATAATAACAGGTAGTAAGGGAATGCAAAAAAGTTTGAACAAAAGTGATGCATATCCGAATAGAGAATTGCGGCCCGGCAAGCCACTCCCAATCAGCTTGATTTGGTCCGATCAGGTTACATGATGCCTTAAAACTCTTTGGCCCGTCGAGCTGAAGGCCCTCATGTGGTAGTTGTTGGCACCTCCGTTCTAAATGCCGCTCATTGTCCCTTCAACGTCGGTTCAGTTTTCAGGTGATAATCCCTTGTGATATATATAATCATTGAAGAATAAGCATCGAATGTACTATCAATTTGGTTACAATCGCCATCCAGTGCAGACGGGCTGCATGACAGCCAACCATAATCTCACGGGCGCCGCAAAGCGCCCGTAGTCGCGATCGCTTCCACCGCGGACCGCCATGCCGTCAGATGTAGTACCAGAGATCGGCGTAGTCGTCGGGGTCTTCGCCGACGGCGGCCAGGTAGTCCAGATACTCGGCCAGGGGTGCGTCGAGCTGGCGCAGACTGCGGCCCCGGTCGCTGAAGATGTACACCCGGCGGCCGTCCTCGGGACGCAACCCGACCAGCCTGCGCTCGGTGTGCAGGGGCAGGCGGGGGCCTTCGCCGAGCTCGAGCTGGGCGATGGCGGTGCGTTCGAGTTCGGGCAGCAGGGCGGCCTCCTCGCTCTGTTCCTGGAGGATGCGGGCCAGCGGGACCCGCAGCAGACCCGTGGCCCGGGGCGCGAAGTAGCCCACGTCCGTGAAGTTGATCAGCCCGGCGCTGCCCAGCACGCGGCGCAGCATGACGACCTCGAAGCGCCGGGTGTTGTCGCGGCTGTAGGGGGTCTCGTTGTAGACCTTGATGCCGGATTGACTCAGGCGTTGGATGACGGTCACGACGTCCTGGGTGACCTCGTAGGGGTGGATGAAGTCGGTCACCAGGGCGACCTCGAGCTTGCCCGGCTTGATGTAGCGACCCAGAATGCGGGTCAGCAACACGGTGAAGCGCTGGGGCAGCACCACGGGGAAGGAGCTGTCGATGCGCAGGCGGCGGATGTGCTTGTAGCGGGAGAGGCCGGCCAGGATGGCTTCGACGCGCGAATCATCCAGGCAGAACAGATCGCCGCCGGCGATGACGGCCTCGACGACCTCGGGGTGGTCGCCGAACCATTCCATCGTCTGGCGCAGGTGGGTGTCGGTGAAATCCTCGTCGGTGGAGCCGCTGCGGTAGATGCAGAACTGGGCGTAGCCGCTGTGCGGGGTTATTCGGGCACTGTAGGGACCCAGGCGCTGCACCCCGCCTTCGACCGTCGCGTTCTCCGGCGTCGTTTCGTCCCGGGCGTCCCGGGGCAGGACCCGGTTGCGCAGGGCGCGATCGTTGCCGCCGCCGTCGTCGAAGAGAGAAAGGTAGTAGGGGGTCACCGACCACTCCACCCCCCGCTGGCTGATTTCGAGCAAACCCCGCCGCTCTTCGTCGCTGAGCTTGACAACCCGAGCCAGTTTTTCGACGTCGTCGATGGCGTTGCGCAATTGCCAGAGCCAATCGTCCCACTGGCTGGGGGTGCCGCCGAGGATGTTGAGGATCCGGACCCGGTTCTTGTGCCGTTGGCGGGTGATCTCGCGAGAAAGACCGTCGGGATAGCGCTCCAGGTAGGCGGCCGACATGGCGGCCTCGGCGGAGAAGTCACCGCCGGGGGTGTCGGCATCGGAGTACAGCCCGGCGAAGAGCCGCTCCAGCTCGCGCAGGAAGTTGACCGAGCAGCTGCTTCCCCCGTCCGGGAGACCCCGCAGGGCCTTCCAGACCTCATCGTCGCAGAGGATTACCCGCAGGGCCTCTCGACAGCGCCTGGACCGGGGATTGGCCAAGGGGTCGATCTCAACGGCGTCGAGCAACCGGTGGGTCGCCTCTTCGGTTTTCTCGGCAAGCGCGGCGTCATCGAGGATGTCGCGCAGTTCGGGAGCCGTCGTGTACAGTTGCTTTACGACCTGTTGTAGCTGCTCTTCCATCGTGATTGCATCCCGCATCGGGGTTGGTTGGCTGTTTGAGGGAATCCAAATATGTTCGGGGGCGGACGGCTGCGTCGAGAAGCACCGAATAAACCAGGGGCGGAGGACTCAGAAAGGGTGCCGGTGGATAAGGCTTCTCCACAAGCTATTATAGGAAAAAAAGAAGCGGAGTGCACGGGTTCAATGCAAGACGGCTTTTCGCCGCCCGAATCGGATTGGTCGCAACCGGTTCGAGGGAGGTTTGGTAATGATGAGCTTGCATTCAGCACCGCCTAAACCTTCGCGGCGCAGCGCAGTGTGATTGAACGGGCGCCTGATCAGCCGGTTTTGTTAATACTGCGAGGCCTTTGGGTGAGGTTCTATGAGGCTCCCCGCCACATGAGGCAATTGGGATGTGCGTTATAGAGCAGGTCCCGGCTTCGCTTACCATCGAGTTTATCAAGGGATCATCACCGGAAACTGAACCGATGTCGAGAGCTCAAAGAGCGGTATTCCAATGGGAGTGCCGGCATTAACCTCCCAACAGACATCAGCTCGACAAGCCAACGAGTTTTCATGACCGTTAAATCCGCTAT
>WJMB01000014.1 GCA_014728185.1 Candidatus Coatesiibacteriota bacterium | reverse complement strand
GGCTCGCCGGACCCCGACGCCGTCAGGGCGTTCTACAAGTCCGGCGCCTTCCACTCCTCGCGCACCAGTCTGCTCTGCCTGGAGAACACCCACAACCGCCTGGGCGGGGTTATCGCCGACCAAGGGCTCTTCGAGGAACTGAGCGCCTTCGCCGACGAGGTCGGCCTGCGCATCCACCTCGACGGCGCCCGGCTCTGGAACGCCCACGTCGCCACGGAGCGTTCGATGTCCGAGCTGGCCGCTCCGGCGGATTCGGTGATGAGCTGCCTCTCCAAGGGGCTGGGCTGCCCCGTGGGCTCGATTGTGGCCGGACCGCGCGACTTCATCGACGAGGCCCACCGCCTGCGCAAGATCTGCGGCGGGGGGATGCGCCAGGTGGGCATCCTGGCCGCCGCCGGGCTTTACGCCCTCGAACACAACATCGCCCGCCTGGCCGAGGACCACGAGCACGCCCGATGCCTGGCCCGGACCCTGAACGAACAGCCCTGGGCGGATATCGATCCCGCCGGGGTGGACACCAACATCGTCATCCCGCTGCTGCGCGGCGTCGAGCCGACGCGGGTCGTCGAGGCCGCCGCCGCCAGCGGTGTGGCCTTCTTCGCCTTCGGACCCGACAAGCTGCGCCTGGTGACCCACAAGGACGTCGACGCCGAGGCCGTCGACTACGCTTGCAAGGTCCTGGGCGAAATCGAGCTCTAGTCCGACAGAACCCCGGGGTGGTTCCGAGATGACCGAAGAGACCCTGAGCTCCCGCCACATCTACACCGGACAGGTGCTGCTGGATGTGCGGGTGGACGAGGTGCGCCTGCCCGACGGCTCCGTGGGGCGCCGCGAGCTGGTCGACGTGGCTCGGGCGGCCCTGGTGATCCCCGTCCTCGACGACGGCCGCCTGGTGCTGATCACCCAGTACCGCAAGGGCGTCGAGCGGGAACTGCTCGAGTTCCCCGCGGGTAAGCTGGACCCGGGAGAGGAGCCGATCGAGACCGCCCGGCGCGAGCTGGCCGAGGAGTCGGGCTACCGGGCCGCCGAACTGGTCGAGCTGGGACCGATCCACACCAGCCCCGGTTTCTGCGACGAGGAGATAGTGGTCTTCGCCGCCCGGGGCCTGACCGCGGTCGGCCAGCACACCGACGCCGACGAGAACATCGCCGTGCGCGTGCTGGCCCGGGAGGAACTCGAGGGCTTGATCGCCGCGGGAAAGCTGACCGACGCCAAGACCCTGGCGGCCCTGGCGCTGCTGGAGCACCGTGGATATCCTCTCGACTGAGCGCGTTCATCCAACCGTGGATATCGTGACAGCCCGGAAAAGTCCGCTACTAGCGCTCACGTGACCAACCCCGGCTATAACAAAAGGACCCCCGTTAGGGGGTCCTTTTTTGGTTACTTCTCGACCTACTGAGCGGTTTCTTCCTCAGTGGTCTCCTCGGCGGCTTCCTCGGTAGCCTCGGCAGCTTCCTCGGTAGCCTCCTCAGCGGCGGCTTCGGCATCAGCCACAGCCTCTTCGGCAGCGGCGTTAGCATCTTCCATGGCAGCCTCGGCGGCCTCGGCGGCCTCTTCAGCAGCGGCCTCCATCTCGCCGGACATTTCCTCGAGGGCGGCGGCGGCCTCTTCGGCAGCAGCCTCTTCCTCGCTCTCACAGCCGATGAGGTTTACAGCCACCAGCGCCAGCGCGCCGATGAGGATAAGGGTCAGGAACTTCTTCATCGTTTCACCCCCTATGCGGAGCGTTGGTGAAAACGCCCCAGGTTCTTCATGGTTGTACATTCGGCTAGGTGAATGTTTTCAACTAGCCCGTCGTGTTGCAACGGAATGTGTAGGGTACCAGAAAGGAGGGGGCTATGTCAAGTCGTCTAGGGGCGCGCGGGGCAGGGCTTTAGCTAGACTTGACGCCGAAAACTCCGAAGTTGCTAGTTCTGCGTGGTTTACTGTATGCTTGACGGGTCGGCGCCTGGGTGTGTTTTTCCAAAAACGCGGCGCAGAACCGGCTCGCCGTAGCTGAAAGGCCGGTACAGGGTAGGCTGCGCGGGGTTCTTGCCAGCTTCAGGCGTGCGGTTCGGGCCTTCGGGTCGGTTGCGGGTTGCCCAATCCAATCCCTCCGCCGAACAACCATTGATCAAACGTTGTCAACGTTGATCAAGGCGATGGCATCCTACACTGCGTTGAATCGGCCGGGATAGCCTCGCAACAACCAACCAACCAACCAACGCGAACGTCAAGGACTTGCTCCAACAGCCCCGAGCCCATTACAGGGGTATTGTGGACCTCTGGAAACAACAACCGACCGCCGTTACGGTTCGTTCGAAGTGCCGATTCGATTGCCCGGCGGCCGCCCGATCCGGTACCGGAAACAACTGCCGCCCGGCGGCTCGCGGCCGCGGCGGTTGATCAGGTAAATGAGCTGGAACGGCTCATGATTGGACGGTACGACCGAGGAGCGCTCTTTTGTGGGGAGGGACGATATGGAACGGGTGAGTGGCGTGCTCAACTGCACCGGTGTGGTGCTGCACACGGGCCTGGGTCGGGCACCCCTGCCCCGGACCGCCGTCGAGGCGCTGAGCAGGGTAGCCGGCGCCGCCACCGTGGAGATAGAGACCGCCGACGGACGGCGCGGCCAGCGCCAGGACGTGGTCGAACAACGCATCCGGCGTCTATTCGGAGCTGCCGGCTGCGCTTTCAACAACAACGCCGCGGCGACACTGATCTGCCTGGCCGCGGCCTGCGCCCCCCGCGAGGTCCTCGTCGGCGTCTCCCGTCTGGTGGCCATCGGCGGCTCCTTCGAGATGCCGGCGGTGATGCGTCAGTCCGGCTGTCCCCTGGTCGAGGTCGGCAGCGTCAACCGAACCACCGTCGCGGACTACCGGACAGCCTTGGGACCAGACAGCGGCGCTGTCTTCTGCGCCCACCGCTCCAACTTCCGCCTCGAAGGCGATTACGCCGAGCCGTCCCTGGCCGAGCTGGCCGAGACGGCCCACTCCCACGGACTGCCGCTGATCTACGACCAGGGCTCGGGGCTGCTCTTTCCCACCCTCTGGTCCGGCGGGGCCTCGACGGTGCGGGCGGCCCTGGACGACGGCGCCGACCTGGTCTGCTTCTCCGGCGACAAACTCCTCGGCGGCCCCCAGGCCGGGATCGTCGTCGGCCGGGAGGACCTCGTCCAGCGTTGCGCCGCCCACCCCCTGGCCCGCGGCGCCCGGCTGGACAAGTTGACCCTGGCGGCCCTGGCGGCGACCCTGGACCTGTACCTCGAGGACCGGCTCGACGAGATTCCCACGCTGCGCCTGCTGGGAGCAGATGGTGAGGAGCTTATGCAGCGAGCGCGCGCCCTGGCTCCCCGGATTCGGGAGTGCGGCCCCTGGTCGGTCGAGGTGCGGCAGACCGTGGCCCGGGCCGGCTCCGGCGCTCTGCCCCTGGTGGACTTCCCCAGCGCCGCCCTGGAGCTGACCGTACCGGAGACTGGAGGGCGCGAGCTGGCCCGCCGGTTCCGCGAGGCCGGGGTCTTCGGCCGCGTCGAGGACGACCGCCTGCTGCTGGACCTGCGCGCCCTGCCCACCGAGGACGAGAAGCGCCTGCTCTCATCGGCGCGACGGGCGGCAACGGGGCTAACGTAGACTCGCAGCACGCCGCCTCTGAAGCCGATCGGCATCAGCACCGCAACCCCCAACCGACCTAACGGCCAGCCGAACGGCCAACCAGATAACCAACCCTGCCCACACCAAAGAAAGCGACCGGGCCACCCCGGTCGCTTTCCGTTTGTCTATATCCAGCCGGCCAGTTATCAATCAACAGCTACAATAAACAGCCTCGAATGGCATCGGGAAACGTGTTCGGATCAAATCGGGCTGATTGGGAGCGGCTTGCCGGATCGTTATTCACTTTCCAGAAATGCACGTTTAAGACCAAGTATTCATTTAACATACCCTTGTGCTGATATCTGGGTTCGTTAAAGATCAGGCTCGTATTAGCCGCCACTTTTCGAGTGCCCGTCTTGTGACTGGTATCCGATGATCATCACCCTTATTATCAACATTATACAATCACGATCAGGTCCGGTCGGGGTATACGATCCCCCACGAATTATACTTTGGGGGAGTGGAGACTATCGGGCTGCATAGCAATCAAGATCATCAATACCATAGTTGCCATGAAGCACATAACAGCAGCCGACTATCAACCCGTGTCTTTTCAGGTGCGAGTAACGCCCCCTGCCCGAAGTGCCGTTGGATAAGACCCGGATACGGAGAAACTTAAAAAAATGAATCATTACAGTAAACTGGACCAATATCAGCAGCTATTTATAGCTGCTTTGAGGGAGTTGTACTTGAGTCTTACTTTGCCATTTGTTTCAACTAGATTTATCGTTTAGTTGAGATAAGGGTTAAAAAACAAGCGGGATTATCACTCATTGTTGAATCGGTACTTCTCGTCAGTAAATTGTCATTCAATGCCTTATAACTTAGAAACATGTCACTATCGTACTATCTATTTGTGACGGTTAAACTCGACTTGCTTTTTTTGGTGCTACTGGAATCGAGAAGCTGTTGGTCTCCCCTCAAAGGTTTGGGAAGTTGGTAATGGGTGCCCTGCTAATAGCAGACTATTGCTTGATTTTGAACATATATAGCTGGCCGGCCTCACGAGTTGACGGGTTCCAGCGAGCATTCATCGAGGCCTTCTACTCGATGCGGCTCTTCATGGTTGGAAATGCTGGTCCGGTTTCTTGTGATTAACCCTTTCATTTCCAGTGCTGTTGGATCAATTGCGCGGTTATCAGCACTGACAGCGGGAGGGGACGCCGCGGCG
>WJMB01000136.1 GCA_014728185.1 Candidatus Coatesiibacteriota bacterium | reverse complement strand
CGCGCCGCCTGCCCAGGGTTTCAATCTCGTCGTTGAGCTCCATTTCGCGCTCACTGGGGCCACACCCAGCAAGGAGAAGCGACGCAACCGCCGCGAGAACGATTGTCACCTGTCTCCGCCTCATTCCAGTCCCTCCTTCTGCTCCTGCTGCTCCTGAAACTCCGGAAAACCTTGCAGCGTAGCCAATTCTTGTTCTGTTTCAGCAATCTCGGCTTCTATGGCTGCGATCTCGTCCTTGATTGCGTCGCGCTGTTCTTCCAGTTCGGCCAGCTTATCCTCGTCCTCACAAGCGGTGAACACCGCGACCAGCACCAGCAGCGTCAATACAACGAGCCTTCCCATCGCTTCCTCCTTCGGGTTGGGTTGAGTAAGAATTTTCATTGATTACCCTGACAGATCAGGTCGCATCTACTTAAAATCGATCAAAACATATTAGAGGGGTGTAAAAACTATATTGACAGTCATTATGAATCAACCAAAACATAAAAGAGACGCCCGCAGGCGTCCCAATTTGTTAAGTCGGTTACAAGTCTGGGGCTTACACTATCGCCCCCCTACTTATCCCCCGCTCGTCTCAGCAGGATATAGGCCAGGTTCTCCTCGATGTCCACGGCGACGGGGACGCCGCCGTCGGCGTCCTTCCACTCGTCCCAGCCGCCGAAGTAGGTGTCCCACTGCTTGAGCATGAAGTCGCCCGAGGCGCCGGGGCGGGCGGCGAAGAGCAGGTAGAGCTCGCCGTCGCAGGCGGCGACGTCGACGGGGACGGCCGCGCGCTCGACGTTGAGCCATTCCTGGTAGACGGCCTCGCGCTTGGTCCAGCGCCCGACGAGGTAGGCGGTCTCGCCGCCCGCGACGTCGTCGGCGGTGAAGGTAACGACGACGCGGTCATCGTGAACGCCGATCCCCGTGGGCGTTCCCGCGCCCTCGATGGTCAGCCACTCGTCGAAGCGGTCCTCGTCGGCGGTGGAGAAAAGGACGACCTGGAAGGCGCCGGGTTCTTCGGAAACAGCGACGGCGTCGGGCGTGGTCACGGCGGTCTCGACGGGCGGGGCTTCCTGGGCGAACGCGGCCGGAGCAAGGAGCAGCGACGGGATCAAGGCAAGTCTGGTCATGGGGCCTCCTTTTGTAAGAAGATACCCGGCGGTCGTGACGCTGTCAATGGGGCGTCCCCGAGTGGTCGCCGCCGCCGGGCGCGGATGTTATAATGACGGACCGTTACCTCAACCGGGATACGTCGTGACCGAGGATAAGGTTCAACGCAGCGGAGCGACGCGCAACCCCCTGGTCCGGGCCTACCGCTGGCTCGAGGCCCTGGTGACGCGCCTGCTGGCCTACTTCGAGGATTCGCCCCTCGGCCTGGGTGGTCTGTTGGCGATCCTCGGCGGCACCTTCGCCCTGCGCAACATCATGGAGGCCCTGGCGGCCGGGGAGACCCTCTACTACGCCGGTGCCTTCTTCGTCCATTTCCCCCTGGCCTACCTGCCGGGGATCGTGCTGATCCCCCTGGTGCTGGCGGCGCTGTCCGGGGAGCGGGTGGAGAAGGTGACCAAGGTGCTGGTCTTCGCCTGGACGCTGACGATCCTGCCGCCGGTGCTCGAGCTGCTGCTGGGCAACACCGGGGCGCGGATCAGCTACCTGCCGATCCAGCCCGGGCGCTTCTGGTGGAGCGTGCTGAACTACTTCAACCCCGCCGTCGAGTTCCAGGGGGCCACGGCCGGGGTGCGCATCGAGGGTGCGGTGGGCGTGATCCTGGGCGCCTACTACGTCTACCTCAAGCGGCGCAAGGTCTGGGCGGCGCTGGCCAGCATCCCGGTGATCTTCCTGGTGATGGTCAACGTCTTCAGCCTGCCGTACATCTTCCACCACCTGCTGCGGGCGCTGGGGTCGGAGATCCCCCACGTGTCGGTCCTCTTCGCCACCCGGGGGTTGGCGCTGCGCCCCTGGTTCGACCTCTCCGACTACTCGACGGCGCTGCTGGACCTGCTGTACCTGACGCCGCTGCTGGCGCTCTGGATGCTGGTCTACAACCGGCGCAAGCTGGGGAGGCTGCTGCGCTGGGGTCTGCGCTGGGAGACGGGGGGCTACGCCCTGGCGACGGGGCTGGGGCTCTGGCTGGGCTACCGGGCGGTGGGCGCCGGTGTGCCCCTGGACAACCCCCTGGACTGGATGGCGATGCTGGGAGGGGTTCTGGCCGTCTTCCACGCCGCGCTGGGACTGCGCCTGCTGCTGCCCAAGGGTTCGGCGGGACGGCTGCCCGCCGACGACGATCCCGCCGAAGCCGGCACGCTGAGCCGGCGAGAGCGCCGGGGAATCGGCGCGGTCTGCCTGCTGCTGGCCGCGGGCTACGCCGGAACGGTCAACTACTACCTGTTGGGCGCCCTGGCCGTCTTCCTGGCGACCCAGGCCTTCCTGCACCTCAAGCCTCTGCGCCTGCTGCGAGTCTGGCCCCTCTCCGGGCTGTTCCTCGGCGGTGGGCTGATCGCCGCCCTGGCCGTCGGCGGCGCGGTCTTCCTCGGCGGCCGGGTGACCCAGGCCCTGCCCGGCGAGCTGAGTTGGGGGCTGCTGCTGGTCGGCCTGGGGGCGGCCTGGATCATCGAACGACGCGGCGAGGGACTCCTCGGCGCCGCCCTGCCCGACTTCTGGCGACGCCTGCTGGGCTCGCTGCTGCCCGCCGTCGGTTTGGGGCTGCTCGCCATGGCGGCGGGGGCCGTCTGGAGCGCCTTCGCGCTGGGAGCGCTGGCCCTGGGCTACGGCGCGGCCCTGTTCATGATCCGGCGGGACGAGGCCCGGCGATGGACCCACGCCGCCTGGCCCATAGCCCTGGCTTTGCTGCTCTTCGGACGCTTCGCCGTCGGTGAGTCCCCTGGTTTCACCGATGAGCGCCGCGGCCTGCCGCCCAACGCCGTCGCTCTGGAGGCCAGTGAGCGCGCCGCCGACTTCGAGCGCAACGACCTCTACGCCCACGCCGCCCTGGAGTGGCGGCGGGCCGTCGAGGCCGGCGACGAGCGTCCCCAGGCTCTGGGACCTTTGGCCCACACCCTGCGTCGGACCGGGCGCCTCGAGGAGGCCGAGACCATCCTCGAACGCTCCGTGAACCTGCACCCGGACCACGCCCCGGCCCTGGTCGACCTGGCGGCCACCAAGCTGGCCCTGGGCGAGCGCGACGAGGGCGCGGCCCTGTACCGGCGGGCCCTGGAGCTGTGGCCCCACCTGAGCCAGCCCCGGCTGGGGCTGGGCAGGCTGGCTTTCGAGGATGCCCTGGCCCTGCTGGAGCTCGGCCGCCGCGACGAGGCCGCGCGGCTCCTTGGGACCGCCGAGGACCACGCCCGTGAGGTACTGGAGCTGGAACCGCACAGTGACGCCGCGGCGGCGTTGCTGGCCAACGTCCTGGAGCTCGGCGGCCGCTACGGGGAGGCCTACGAGCTCTGGAAGGAGCGGGTCCACCGCGCCCCGCTGGACGTCGGCGCCCGGCTGTCACTGGCCTGGGTCTGCCTGCAACTCGACCGCATCGCCGAGGCCCGGGAGTACCTGGACGAGGCCCGGGAACTCGAGCCGGCCCTCGTCGTCCCGTCGGGCCTGCAACGCCTGATCGACTAGCGGCTTTGCGACGGTCCCTTGCGACGATCCGACAACGCGATTATACTGGTTCCGGGGCGTCGGTTCGGAACGTCTGTTTTGAGTATCAGTCAGGGATCGCATAATCTGTTCGGGCCGGGTTGCGATTGTAATCTGCTGATAATATACGTGTAGTAGCAGATGGGCTTGTCAATTGTAAGCAGCAAAAGAAGGGCGGCTGCAAGGGACGTGCTCGGTGGATAACCTACCCTGCATGGAAGCTGGCAACTAACGACCACCTGTTTGCCGCTCGACTCATAACTAAATCATTATCAAGCACTAATGCCGCGCATACCAATATCGGGATCGAAGTCGGAAACACCCGAACAGTGCATACCTGCTCGGTTAACCTATCAATAACGGCCCTGATTTGGTCCGATCACGTTCCACAATGCCATCTGCTAGTAACACCGCTGTTTAGTCACACCAGGAAATTACCTTTCCCGCCGTCAACAACCCGCCCGATCCGACGCGGAACAGCCGCCCCGACAACGCCCATCCACCCCGGACCAGACCCCAATCAGCGACCAATCCGACGAAGCAGCGCCGCGCACCACCGCCGTACACCCCTGGAGGAGTCATGCCCGATCTCCGCACCCGTTACCTGGGTCTCGAACTGCGCAACCCGATCATCGCCGCCAGCTCCGGCCTGACCTCGACCATCAAGGGGGTGACCCGCTGCGTGGACGCCGGCGTGGGCGCCGTGGTTCTCAAGAGCCTCTACGAGGAGCAGCTCTCCAGCGAGGGAGCCGAGCTGCGTCAGGAGCTTTTCGATGCCGATCACCCCGAGGCCCAGGCCTACGCCGACGCCGACATCTCCCTGGCCTACGGGGCCAAGAACCTCATCGAGCTGATCGAGAAGAGCCGGGAGGTCGCCGCGCCCAAGGGCGTGCCGATCATCGCCAGCATCAGTTGCCTCTCGGAGAAATGGTGGCCCGAGTACGCGGCGCAGATCGAGGCCGCCGGGGCCGACGCCTTGGAGCTCAACCCGTCGATGGCCGGTCTCTTCGCCGGCGTGGCCCCGGAGAAGCTGGCCGGGCACTACCTCTCCGTGCTGAAGACGGTCAACGAGGCCGTCGAGCTTCCCGTGGGGCTCAAGCTGGGTCCCCACGGCATCGGCCTGGGACTGATCATCGATCTGCTGGAGCGCGGCGCCGCCGGCGTGGTCCTTTTCCACCGCCCCCTGCGCCCCCACATCGACGTCGAACGCCTCAAGCTCAGCTACGACCTGATGCCCAGCCACCCCTCCGAGGCCGGCGAGGTCATCCGCTGGATCGGCAACCTGGCCGGGCGGGTCAACGGCTCGCTCTGCGGCAACACCGGCGTGCACTCCGTCGAGGGCCTGATCGCCATGCTGCTGGCCGGCGCCGACGCCGTCCAGTTGGCCAGCCTGTTCTACCTGCGCGGCGCCGGCTTCGCCCACAAGCTGGTCGTCGGCCTCGAAGAGTGGATGAAGCGCCAGGGTTACGAGAAGCTGGAGGACTTCGTCGGGTTGCTCTGCGCCGAGAAGGCCCCGCGTCCCGAGGCCTACGAGCGCACCCAGTACATGCGCTCCTTCCTGGGCCACGACTGACAAGGGCGTTTTTCTCCGACGTCGGGCGATCATCACAGTAAGCCGGCCGACAGCGTTCGCCAAGGGCCGGATCGAGACGACGACAACCGGCCGGGGTTATCCCGGCCGGTTTGTTATTCCCGCGTTGTAATGCCCTGGCCAAACTCAGCGGCTGATGACCACCCGACGGGTGGCGCTCGATCCTTCAACGCCGGCGCGCAACAGGTAGACCCCGGAGGCCAGGCCGTCGGCGTCCAGGCTGAGGGTGTTGCTCCCGGCGGCGCCGGAAATCGTCCGGGCGGCGACGCGGCGGCCGCCGAGGTCATAGAGCTCGATCTCGACGATGGCGGCGGCGGGCAACTCGACGTTGAAGCTGAGGCTCCCCCGGGCCGGATTGGGCCAGGGCTCGCCCAGGGCGAAGCGACCGGGAAGCTCGGGGTCCCGGCGTGCCGTCAGGGTGCCCAGCTCCTCGCGGCGCCCGGCGGCGTCCACGACGCTGAGGCGGTACTCGTACTCCACCCCGGCGACGGCGGCGGTGTCCAGCCAGGAGCGCTCGGTGATCGGGGAGTCGTGGAGCTCGAGCCAGGCGTCAGCGCCGGACTCCCGGCGTTGCAGGACGAAGGCCGAGGCTTCGCCGACGGTGGACCACTCGAGCAGCAGACCCTCCTCGCGTCCGGCGGCGGAGAAACCCAGCAGCTCGACGCCGGAGCCCGAGTTGTCCACAGTGACGGCCATCGACTCGGTGACCTCGTTGCCGAACTCGTCGACGGCCTTGACGTAGAAGGTGTAATCGCCGTCGGGCAGCAGCGTGGTGTCCCAGGCGAAGGTGTGGTCGGAGTACTCCGCGACGCCGTCGCCGTCGGTGTTGGTGACGATGTAGTAGAAGTCGCGGAAGTCGTAGTCGCCCCGGGTGTAACAGGTGCCGTCGGTGGAGTGGATCACGGGCACCGTGTTATCCGGGGGGATGTCGCCGGTGAAGGTGACGAAGAGGGTCTCGGGGACGCTGCCGCCGGCGCCGTCGACCCACCAACTGATCGTGTAGAGGGCCAGCTCCCAGGTGGGGTGCTGGATCAGGTCGCCGATCAGGGCGACGACGTCGACCTCGCCGTACAGGGCGGTGGGGTCCAGGTAGGTCGGGCTGGTCTGTGTGTTGGTGCGGAAGGCGAAGATGTCCGTGCCCCGGGCGTTGCGGAAGACCGGCGCGTCGGGATCGGTGTCCGGAACCATGAACTCCATCGGGTTGTCGATGGCCTGGTACCAGCCGCCGGTGAAGTACATCCGGGTGAAGTGGTCGTGGTGGAAGTCGGCCACGGGCCAGGTGGCGATGTCGCCGATGTAGTCGTCGACGGCCACGGGATCGCCGACGTTGAAGGGGATGGTCGAGTAGGTGATGTGCCAGTGGACCCAGCCGTTATTCGTACCGCTGTCGTCGATGATCATGATCCCCGAATAGTAGGGCTCGCTGCTCTGCTTGAGAACCAGCGTTCCGTCGATCACCGAGTAGTTGGGCTCACCCCCGTAGCCCAGGACGTCGATGCCGTCGTGGTAGTAGGGGCTGCCGCCATAGTTCTGATACTCGCCGTAGTTGTTGCCCAGGGGGTAGGGGGTGGCACCGTCGCCCATCGGCCAGCGCTCGGCCGCGACGGGGACGAGTAGCAGCAGAACCAGCAGCAGGGTGGTCGGGGTGATTTTGGTCGTTTTCATCGCTCCTCCTCCCTGTCGAAACTGGTCAGACCGGCCGCCGTCTTGACCCACAACCGCTCCGGAGTCAACAAAACCTGGGGCCAGGGACCGCCCAAGTCCTCCTGGTAGAGCGTCCAGCTTCGGACGACCACCAGCTCCTCGTCGAGGAGCCAGACCGCGCCCTCATCCTCACCGAGCAGGTAGCTACCCAGGGCCAGAATGCGATGATCGGCGGAGGCGTCCAGTGAGGCGATGGAGTGGCCCTCGGGCAGTTCGGCGTAGTATTCGACGCCGTCGCAAAGACAGAAAACATCGTCCATGCCGGCCAGGGCGAAGTCGCCGTCGGCCTCGGGGTTGCTGAACCAGCGCGGGACCTCCACGCCGGTCTCGATGAACAACGTGCTGCGCTCGCCCAGTTGGTGACGGATCACCCGGTCGGCCTCCGCCCAGAGGACGAAGGAAGCCTCGGGACCCAGCGTGAAGACCAGGCCCGAAGGCAACGAGGCGATCTGCTCGCCGCTGGTCGTCTCGAAGACGGCCAGCTCCACGCCGGCGATGTTGACCGCCAGCAGCTTGCCGTCGGCGCTGAAACGACATTCCCCCAAGGGGCGGGCCTCGATCTCCATCACCAGCTCACCGGAGGGGTCCAACAGACTGACCACCGCCGGGGCCTGGGGACCCTCGCCGAAGTACTCGATGAGCGCCGTTCGGCCGTCGTCGGCTAGAACAGCGCTGGCGAAGCCCCGGTTGCCCTTGCTCCAGACCTCGTCACCCGCGGCGTCGAGCAGGCGCAAATCGGCGACGGTGGGGAAGGCCTCGTTCTGGAACTCGGCCAGCAAAAGAAAATTGCCCGAGGGTGAGGCGTAGGCCCAGCCGAAATCCGCCAGACTGTGGACCTCCCGCAGCGTTCCATCGCCGTCGCGCCGCGTGTAGCCCTCCATCGTCAAATCGGTCAACTGATCGTTCGCGGCATCGTAGCCCAGGTGCAGGGCCGCCGCCGAGGCGATCAGCAGGCCGACGAGGATGAGACACAGCTTCTTCATTGCCCGTCACTCCTTGCTAAAGGGTGAAAAACCGACCTATTCAATACGGTTTCATTTCCCGCTTCCACAAGCGGGATCAATACGCAAAGCCTAATCAACTTAGCCGACCAGGTCCGGCGAGTCAAGGATTACCCACCGGCGAAGGAACCGTTGAAAACCCCCGCCGCACCAAAGCCGTCGGCCCCGGCCCGGCGTTGGCACACTTTTTGCAAAGCCGTTCCCGGCCGCCGCGCCCCGCCGGGATGCCTTGCCCGGGCAGGGGGTGTGGGGCGCTGGAATGGTATCGCAAAAAGTGTGCCAACGCCTGCGCGTTCGTGACGACGAAGGCGCAGGCGGGGAGGTGGAGGGGTTTTCAACGGTTCGGCGTGTGCCGGTTGGCTCAGCGTTCGAGGACGACGCGACGGGTCAGTGAGGCTCCCGGGGTGTTCAGGCGCACCAGGTAGACCCCGGCGGGGGCGCCGTCGGCCTTCCAGACCAGCTCGTGGCGTCCGGCGGAGAGGGGTCCGTCGGCCAGCAGGGCCACCCGGCGACCGGCGAGGTCGTAGACGGCCAGCTCGATCTCGGTGGCGTTGGGCAGGTTGAACTCGAGGTTGACGG
>WJMB01000013.1 GCA_014728185.1 Candidatus Coatesiibacteriota bacterium | reverse complement strand
GCCCTGGATGTAGAGCGCCCGAGCGTATTCGCGACGGGCGCGGGCGGTGAGATCATCCAGGGAGAGCTCCCGGGCGCCGACCAGGGCCAGATCGTACTCGCGGTTGGCCTCCCGCCAGTCGCCCTGCAGGGCGGCCAGGCGGCCGCGCTCCAGGGCGGTCCTGGCCCCACCGATGCGGTCGCGTATCCCGGCGCGCCCGGCGGCGATTCCAGCGTAGAGCCCGCGGGCCTCGTCGAGGCGCCCCAGCTCGGCCAGCACCTCCGCCCAGCGGCTCTCGGCCTCGAGGACGCCCAAAGGATCGTCGAGGCGCCGGAAGAGGCGGCAGGCCTCGGCCAGGTGACGCTCGGCCTCGACCAGGCCGCCGCGCTCCCGGCGGTAACGGGCCAGCTCGGTGAGGGTTCGCGCCAGGGGTCCGGTCTGCAGGAGCGCCCGCTCACGCTCCAGGGCGCCCTCCAGGGCGCAGAGAGCGCGCTCGGAGTCGCCCCGGGCGGTGTGGAGCTCGGCCATGGCCCGGGCGGCCTCGACGGCCAGGGCGATGTCCTCGTTCTCGGCGGCCCAGGCCGCGGCGCGGCGCAGGGGCTTGGCCGCCTCGGCGGTCTCGCCGCGCTCCAGCAACAGGCGACCCAGCCTGACGGCGGCCCGGATCGCCGTCGCCCCCTCGCCCTCGGCGCCCCGGGCGAGAAGATCGCGGGCCTCGGCGGTTTCTTCGCGCAGCAGCGCCGCCTCGGCGCGCAGGATCAACCGGCGCGGCTCGGCTTCGTCGCCGCCGGCCTCGCGCAGCCAACGCTCGATCTTGTCCGGCTCACCGATGCGCCGGTGGAGTTCGGCGCGCTCCAGGGCCAGGGCTTCGCGCTGTTCATCCTCGCCCTCCTCCAACTCCTCCCAGAGCTGCTGCAGGATGGCCTCGGCCTCGCGGCGCTGGGCCGGGCGCTCGGCCAGGATGGCGGCCAGACGGGTGCGCAGGCGGCGGGCGTCGCGGCGGTTGCCGGCCTGCTCGGCGGCGCGGCGCAGGTAATCGGCGGCGGCGGTGAAGGAGCCCACGGCGGCGGCCCGCTCCCCGGCCAGTTCCAGGGCGGTGATCCGCTCGACCGGGTCGCCGCAGTTCATGAAGTGGGCCACGGCCAGGGCGGTCACCCCGCGGTGTTGGCGCTGGTAGAAGCGGGCGGCGTTGAAGTGCAGCTCGCGGCGGCGGGCCGGGTCCAGGGCGTCGTAGGCCGCCCGCCAGGCGGCCAGGCTGCGGAAGGCGTACTCTCCTCCGCCGCGCTCCAACAGGGCCGCCCCCTCCAGACGGCCGCGCAGCGCGACGACGTCGTCGGTGACGGCGGCCAGGTCGGCGGCGCCGAAGCGCGGACCGAGCACCGAGACCCGGCTGACGGCCTCGGCCTGGTCCTCGGCGGCGAAGAGTTCGGCGGCGAGGCGCTCCAGGGACAGGCGGAGCAGCATTCGCGGTTCACGACCGGCCCGGACCAGCATCGCCAGCAGGACCAGGCGCGCCGGCAGCAGCTCCGCGGGCTTGAGCGAAGCCAGAGCGTCGGCGGGACCCGCCGTCAGGTCGGAGTAGAGATCGGCGGCCTCATCGGGGGAGAAAGGCGCCAGGCGCACCTCGTCGGCCTCCGGTCCAGCGGGCTTGCGACGGCCGCAGAGCAGCACGGCGATCGGCGGACCCGAGGAGACCAGGGTGCGGATCAGCGCCAGGCTGCCGGCGTCCAGCCAGTCGGCGTCGTCGACGATCAGGGTCAGCGGGCGGTCGCCCCGGGCGCGCAGCGCGGCCAGCAGCAGCTCGGCGGCCATCTGGCCCTTGAGGGCCGGGGGCAGCCCCCAGAGCGGTTCGGAAAGCTCCCCGGCGGTGAAGCGGGTGATGAAGGGCCGCAGGCGTTCGGCGGCCTCGCCCAGGGCCTCGCGTTGGGCCCGGGCGGCGCCGGTGCTGGACGGCGGACCCCAGAGCGCCGGCAGGGTCCGCCGCCACAGGCTGTAGGGGTCGTAGGCCCACCAGGGCTGGCAGTGGAACAGGTAGGCGTCGCCTATCTCGGTGAACATATCGAGCAATTCGGCGCAGGCCCGGCTCTTGCCACCGCCGGGCGGAGCGGTGATCATCCCGACGACGCCGCGGCCGGCTTTGAGCCGGGTGATCCAATCGTCGGCCCGGGCGAGCATCTCGCCGCAGCCCAACAGGGGCAGGCCGGCCTCCTCGCGGGCAGCCGAGGGGGCGAGGCCACGCAGCTCGAAGCCTTCGACCTCGCGCCGTCGCGCGACCTCGAACTCGGGCTCCAGCAGCGCCGCGGTCTCTTCACGGCAGACCAGCTCGCCGGGATCGGCCAGGCGGGCCAGGGCACCGGCACGCTCCAGGGCGATTCCGGCGGGCACCACGACGGAGGAGCTGGCGCCGCGAAGGTACAGGTCCTCCAGGCGGCCGACCTCCACCGCGCCGCCGCGGTCGCCGGTTTCGCCCAGGACGGCGAAGCCCGCCTCGGCCGCCGTCGGGGCGTCGGCGAAGGCGTAGACGCTGAAGGGTCCCCGGGGGAGGGAGACCAACCCCCACAGCTCACCGCCCCAGTTGGCGCAGAGCTCGCTCTCCAGACGCAGCCGTTCGGTGAGGGCCCGCCGACCCAGCCGGGCGGCCTCGCCGTGCGGGGGCCAGGCCAGGGCCAGGATCGAGTTGAAACTCAACGGCACGACGCCGGTGTGGCGGGCGCCCAGGGGGTCGAGCTGCCAGGGGGCCAGCCAGGGCCGGGCCCGTTCCATCCCCCGCGCCGCCTGGGCCAGACGTTCCAGCAACGCCTGGGGGGGCGCAGGCTCCGGTTCATCGATGACGTTCCTGTTGACCCGTCGGCCGGAGAGCAGCGTCCCCAGCCGGGGGCCGCCCTCACCCTCGTCGACGACGAAGCGCTCGGCGACGACGCGGGCGACCCCGGCGCCGAGGCGCACCTCGCCGGGACGGGCCGCCGCCGCGGCGGTCAGCGATTCCTCGACGGCGCCGCCAACGGGCAGGGGAACGCGCCGCTCCAGGGCCTCGATGACGTGGAAGCCCACCCGTCCGGCCACCACAGCCTGGGCCAGAGCCAGATCCTCCAGCTCGGCTAGCTCGCTGGCCGTCTGACAGGCGCGGAAGAAGTTGGCCTGGGTCGCGGAGCCCGAGGCGGTGACCCCGGGGAAGAAAGCCAGAAAAACGCCGGCGCCCCAGGCGAGCAGCCGGCCGTTGTACTCCTCCAGAGCGGCCAGCAGCACCTCGGCCAGCCGGGCGTGGGCCGGATGCCCGCGCAGCTCCGAGGCCTCGGCCGGCACTCCGGCCAGCACGCAACCCGGCAGCTCGTAACCCCCGGCGTCGGCGCCGACCAGACCTCGACGGGGCCAGGCCAGGGTCAGGGTGTGATGCCGCCGCTCCAGACGCTCCAGCTCGCCCAGCAGCTCATCGATCCGCGGGGCCTCCTCCAGGGCGTAGCGGGCCATCCCCGGGGGCAGGAAGCGCTCCAGCTCGCGGCGCAGGCCTTCCATCAGCCCAGCTCCTCCAGCTTACGCAGGGCCACGTTGTGCAGATTGCTCCAGGGCCGGGTCTCCAGGAAACGCTCCAGCAGCGCAACGGCCTCGTCGGGGCGATCGAGCTCCGTGGCGTAGAGGTGTCCCAGGGCGAAGAGCAGTTGCTGATCCTCGGGATTGTAGTGCAGGCCGCTTTCCAGCACCTCGGCGGCCCGGGTGTACTCGCCCCGGACCAGATGGAGCACGGCCAGGTTGTTGGCGGCGCGGGGGTTGCCGGGGACCAGCTCCACGGCGCGCTCCAGGTAGGGCCGGGCCTCGACGAGCTTGGCCGGATCGCCGTCGCGACCCTGCTCCAGCAGCAGCCCGCCCAGGTTGATCATCGCCTTGGGGTCCGGGTAGAGGGACAAGGCACGCTCGAAGTTGTCTTCGGCCAGGGTGAGGTAGCCCCGGCGCAGCTCGACGATGCCCAGGTTGGTGTAGAGGGGGTAGAGCTTGGGGTTGGCCCGGATGCCGCGCTCGAACTCGTCGGCGGCCAGCCCCAGGTTGCCGCTCTCCAGGTAGATCGTGCCCCGGTTGTTGGCCAGGGCGGCCTCGTTGCCGACCAGCTCGAATCCCAGCCAATCCAGGGGCAGATTGGTGACCACCAGCAGCGGCACCAGCAGAGCCAGGGCCTTCACCAGGCTCTTGCCCCCGGCGCGCAGCCGCCGGACCAGCTCGCCCGCCCCCCAGACCGCCGGGGGGATCGCCGCGACGACGAAGGGCAACCGATATCGCGCCGTGACGAAGAAGATGATGATCGAGAGGGCGTAGACCAGGGCGAAGAGCCACCAGGCGCCCATCCGCCGTCGACGCTGGCTGTCCCAGACGAAGGCCGCCAGGGCCAGGCTGAACAGCACGCCGAAGAACAGCGAAGGCGTCTCCCAGCCCAGGATGACGTGGATGTTGGCCACCTGCATGATCTCGTGACGGTGGGCGAAATACAGGGCCTTGGTGGCCATCAGGCCCAGCCAGCGCCCCGGGTTCTCAGCGATCCACTCACCGGCGCGGGCGCTCCACCAGCGCGAGGCCTCGCCGTAACTCACCCGCTCGCCCAGGCGACCCTGGACGTAGGATAGTCCGCCGGGATCGTGCTTGACGTCTATCCAGGAGGGATTGACATACTCGCCGGTGGCCAGTTCGTTGTTGCCGATATAGAAGTTGATCCCGCCGTTGGCCGTCACCGGGACGAACTCGCCGCCGACCACCGCGTTGTGGATCGTCGCCGGGGCCACCAGGAGCAGCACGCCCAGCGTCAGCAGGACGGCCCGGCGCAGGCCCGGGCGCCACCTCTCGCGCAGGCGCTCCCGGAAGCTCTTTCCGGCGGGTTTCTTCCACCAGGCGAAGAAGACCCACAGCGCCAGCACCGGGGCGAAGAGCAGGATGTTGGCCCGGCCCAGGGCGTAGAGCCCGATGCAGAGCCCGGCGCCCAGCCAGTGGTACCAGCGGTCCCGCTCCTGGCCGACGACTATCAAGTAGAGCATCAGCGCCGTCAGGAACACCAGCAGGTTGCTCATCAACAGCGCCGCGTCGTAGAAGAACAGCGCCGGGTAGAGCGCCGCGACCAGCCCGGCGAAGAAACCGACCTTCGGACCATAGAGCCGTCGCGCCGCGCCGTGGACCAGCAGCACCGTCCCGACACCGATGAGCACCCCGAGGATGCAGGCCGCCAGCACGCTGTGGCCGAAGACGCTGTAGACCGCCACCAGGAAGTAGGCGTAGAGCGGACCCATGTAGTAGGAACCGTTCAGGTACAACTCGGCCTGTCCGTGGTACTCGCCGCTGACGATGGTCCAGGCCCAATCATCATAGACCTGGGAATCCATCACCGGGTCGGCGAAGAACTCGTCGCCGGCCACACTCGAGAGCATGATCCCCCGAGGGATCAGGGCCGTCGCGACCAGGATCAGCAGCACCAGCCAGCGCCGCTCGAAGAAGGACCCTTGCTTATCGTTCAACGTACCGGGTTTGCGGACTCGCGCCATCGGCTACCTCAGTCGTGGTGGGGGATGATGCAGAGAAAACGCAGGATCTCGTCGCCGTCGTTGATGAAATTGTGCTCCTCGCCCGGGGCCACGTAAACCACCGAGCCCGGTCCGACGGGATGCCGCCCGGCGGCGTCCACGGAAGCGCCCCGGCCGGCGAGGATGAAAACCTCGTGCTCCCAGGGGTGGGAGTGATAGGGCGTATGCCCGCCGGGGTCGACCTCGAACTCCCGCAGGGCGAAGTTGGGCGCGCCGCGGGACTCGTCGATCAGCCAGCGGATCCGCACACCGACGGCCCCCTCGACCTCGACCCGTGTCTGCTCGATCTCTCGGTAATCGGCGGTCCACATCGGCGGCCTCCTTGAGATTGACGGGTTGACTCCCAACGACACCGCGACCGCGGCGGAAATCGACCGGCGACGCCCCCGGCGCGGCGCCGGCGTTGGCACGTTTCTTGCAGCAGGGCGGGGACGCCCCTCGCCCGACTCGGCGCCGCATTC
>WJMB01000135.1 GCA_014728185.1 Candidatus Coatesiibacteriota bacterium | reverse complement strand
GGTTGACGGAGCCCGGCTGCCCCGCTCTGCTGCAAGAAACGTGCCAACGCCGGTGCCGACCGGTGGTTGGGGTCGTGGGGCCGGGATTGCGGCGGCGGGCGGGCGGCGGTGGTCGATCGGCGGCCACTGCTGAGAAACGCTTCGGGTTGTAGATGCTCTCGATGGAGCCGATCGGGCTGTTCCCTCGGCTCGTCGGCTGCATCGTCCACGAATATGTGTTGAATGTTGTTTCACTTTGTTGTTGGGGATGAGCGCGGCAAACACGACCAGCACTTGCAGCGACGGCGAGCCGCAACGAGAGTGTCGTTCTTGATTTCTGTTTACACCGACCGGAACTGAAAGCTGTTCGGCTGTCCACGGTACTATACGCGGCAAAGATCCATCAATATCAAGCGCCCTCGGAGCGGTGCATATTGCCAACAGGCTGTCAATCAACGCTTTAACGCCCAACTCCCTCGTGGCGGCTCGCAGTTGCCTCAGTAACCGGTTCTGTTAAATGTGATCATCCCAGGTGTTTATTGTCGACGGCAGGGTGCCCGAACGAAGCGACCCGGTATGATATCGATACAAGGCCGCTGGTTTTCGGCGAGCGAGCCCCCGTCAGTGAAGCGCGCCCCGTCTCGGTAAGTGACGTCCCGGGCTGAGCGGTCTTCAAATTGCGAGGGACCCCCTGATGGCCAAGCGAAAACCTTCGATGGATTACGACGCGGCGCCCCTCGGCGGGCTGTTTAAGGAGCTGCGCGGCAGCGAGGAGCTGGCCGCGACGGTACGCGCGCTGGAGGCCGGGGCGGTGCTGGACCTGAGCTCCCGGCCCGCCGGAGCGCGTGCGCTGTTGGCCGCCGCCGTCGCCGAGGAGGCGTCGGGAAGGCCGCTGATCATCCTGGCCCCCGACGGCGAGAGCGCCGAGGAGTTGGCCGCCGGGGCGGCTTCCTTCACCGAGCGCGTGCTGCTGCTGCCGGCCTGGGAGCTGCTGCCCTACGAGCTGCACTCCCCCGACCGCGCCACCACGGCGGAGCGCCTGGCGGTGCTCCACGCCCTGGCCGGCGGCTTCGACGGTCTGCTGGTCGCCACACCGCGTTCTCTGGTCCGGCGCCTGCCGTCGCCGACTGAGCTCACCGATCGCTTCGTCGAGTTGACGAAGGGCGGCGGTCCGGCCCCCGAGGATCTGGCCCAGCGCTTGACCGTCCTCGGCTACCACCGGGTCAACCTGGTGGAGTCTCCGGGCGAGTTCGCCCGGCGCGGCGGGCTTTTCGACGTCTACCCGCCCGGTCTCGACGGGCCGGTGCGCCTGGACTACTTCGGCGACACCGTCGAGGAGCTGCGTCGCTTCGACCCCGGTGATCAACGCAGCCGGGGGGCCGTCGAGTCGGTAACCCTGGCGCCATTGCGTGAGGTGCTGGTCGACGAGACCACGGCGGGCCGCCTCCTCGACGGCCTGCCCCGGGGCGAGCTGCGCGCCCGGCTCAAGGGCCTGCTGCACCGCGAGCCCTACTTCGACGGCGTCGAGTACTTCATCGATCGTTTGCATCCCGAGCTGGTGGACGTCGCGGATTATTGTCCCCGACCGCCGCTGTGGGCCTTCGCCAACCGCGAGGCCTGCCGTTTGGCGGCCCAGCGCTTCGCTTCCCAGGTCGAGGAGCAGCACGAGCGGCGCCTCGCGGAGCCGCCCCTACTCGGTCCCCGCGGCGCCGAACCCGCCGGCCGCGCCCATCGCCGGGAGCGGTTGGGCGCGACGGGCGATCGGTTGCACGCGGCGCGGGACGAGCCCGAGGCGGCGGTACCGGCCCCCCCGGCCCCGCCGGGACGGCTCTTCGTCGACCTGGACCGCTTCTTCGAGGCCGGGACCGTCGAAGTTCAGATCGACGCGCTTCCGGTGCCCACCTATCACGGCCGCCTGGGCGGCCTGTTCACCGACTTGCGCCGCTGGGAAGCCGCCGGGCGGCGGGTGGTCATCTGCTGCGAGAACCGGGGCAAGCTGGAGCGCCTGGGCGAGATCCTGGCCGAGGAGGAGCTGTCCCCGCCCGTGGTTCTGGCCGAGCTGGCCGGCGGCGCCGAGCTGCCCGAGCGGAATCTGATCCTGCTCACCGACGGCGAGCTCTTCGGCCGCACCGCTCCGCTGACCCGGCGGCGTCGGCGCAAGGCGCCCTCGGCGGGCCGTCTGGCCACCCTGGAGCTCAAGCCCGGCGACTACGTGGTCCACGCCGACCACGGTATCGGTCGCTACGTCAAGCTGACCACGTTGCGCCACGAGGGCGAGGAGGCCGACTTCGTCGAGCTGGCCTTCCGCGACCGCGCCAAGCTTTTCGTGCCGATCTGGAACCTGGGCGACCTGGAGCGCTACGACGGCGCCGGTCAGGGTCGGGTGACCCTGGACCGCCTGGGCGGCACGCGCTGGAAGAAGGCGCGTAGCCGGGTAAAGCACGAGGTGGCCTCCCTGGCCGCCGAACTGATCGCCGTCCACGCCCGCCGCGACGCCCGCTCCGGCCGGGCCTGCCCCCCCGACGGGGCCTGGCAGCGCGAGCTCGAGGAGAGCTTCCCCTTTACTGACACCCCGGATCAGGAGCGGGCCACCGCCGAGGTCAAGGCCGACCTCGAGTCGGAGCGGCCGATGGACCGCCTGCTCTGCGGCGACGTCGGCTTCGGCAAGACCGAGGTCGCGGTGCGCGCCGCCTTCAAGGTCGCCGTCGACGGCCGTCAGGCGGCCGTGCTGGCGCCGACGACCATCCTGGCCGACCAGCACGGCGAGACCTTCCGCGAGCGCACCGAGCCCTTTCCCATCGAGGTCGCCGTGCTCTCCCGCTTCGTTCCCGCCGTCGAGCAGAAGCGTATCCTCGAGCGCGCCGCCGCCGGCGAGATCGACATCCTCGTCGGCACCCACCGCCTGCTCTCCCGTGACGTGCGCTTCAAGGAGCTGGGCCTGCTGATCGTCGACGAGGAGCAGCGCTTCGGCGTCAAACACAAGGAGCGGCTCAAGCAGCTCCAGACAAGCGTCGATGTGTTGACTATGACCGCCACGCCCATCCCGCGCACCCTCTACCTGGCGCTGATGGGCGCCCGGGACATCTCCAACATCGAGACGCCTCCCGTGGGTCGCCACCCCATCAAGACCTACATCGGCGAGACCGACGACGCTCTGATCCGCGAGGCCGTCGAGCGCGAGCTGGACCGCGGCGGCCAGGTCTTCTTCGTTCACAACCGGGTCCAGTCGATCCAGGAGGTCGCCGGTTATCTGGGCGAGCTGCTGCCCGAGGCGCGGCTGGCCATCGCCCACGGGCAGATGACCCCGCGGCGCCTCGAGGCCGTCGTGCACGAGTTCATCAACCACGCCTACGACGTACTGGTCACCACGACGATCATCGAGAACGGGATGGACATCCCCAACGTCAACACCATCATCGTCAACCGGGCCGACCGCTTCGGCCTGGCCCAGCTCTACCAGTTGCGCGGCCGGGTGGGCCGCGGGCGTCACCAAGCTTACGCCTACCTCTTCACCCCGCCGCGGCGGATCATCGGGGAGCAGGCCTTCAAGCGCCTCCAGGCCCTGGCCGAGTTCAATGAACTCGGCTCGGGCTTCCGCCTGGCCCAACGCGACCTCGAACTGCGCGGCGCAGGCGACGTCCTGGGTCCCTCCCAGTCCGGCTTCATCGAGCAGGTGGGCTTCGACCTCTACGTGCGCCTGCTGCGCGAGGCCGTGGCCGAGCTTCAGGGGGAGCCGCCCGAGGCCGGCGAACCCCGGACCCAGGTCAAGGGCGACTTCGCCGCCTACCTGCCCGACACCTACGTCGGTGGTCCCGAGCTGAAGATCCGCCTCTACCGCCGTCTGGCCGAGGTCCGCGGCCTGGAGGCCGCCCGGGAGCTGGCCGCCGAGTTCCGCGAGCGCTTCGGCGAGCCGCCCGCCGCCGCCGTCAACCTGTTCACGGCCCTCGAGGTCAAGCTCCTCGGCGACACCCTGGACGTCGAGGAGGTTCAGATCGGGCGCCGCCGCTTCTCCCTGGCCCTAACAAATCTGGGTCGGGTGGGCCGGGTGGACCTGGGGGGCTGCGCCGCCGTCCACAACCCGCGTCCCCGCGTCGGCTCGGGCGGTCGCGGCGTGATCGAGTTTTCCTCGCGGGGACCGGCCCTGGAAGCCGCCCGGGACCTGCTGGTTTATCTGGCCGAAGGACTGGGCGTGGTCCGCTGAGGTGGCATGAGTGCCGATCGCCTGAGCAGAACGGCCTTGCATCTTTCAGGGACTCGACCGCTCGAAGCTGCTATAATTGGAACGGGCGACAACCGAGGCAACCATGCGCTGGCTGATCATTATCTTCAACTGGAAGAGCGGAGCTTGGCTTTGCGGTCTGGGGCTCCTGGAGCTGCTGATGCCCGGTCTGGAGGGTTTCCGCTTGACCCCCTACTGGCCGCCGGCCTGGCTGGGCTGGCTGTTCATCTTCCTGGGGGCCGTGCTCATCGCCGGCAATCTTTGGTTAATCAACCGCAAACAACGCTAAAACGTACCCGGAGGTAGAACATGGCTCGTCGCGGCAAGAACATCATCGTCTCCATCGCCATCCTGATCTTCGTCATCGGCCTGGCCGGCTTCATCGCCGACCTGCTCGATTACCGCCTCGAGTGGGCCGGGTTGGAGATCGGACCCGAAGTGGCCATCCCGTTGATGATCATCGGCGGAGGCGTCGGTCTGACCTACCTGATCATCACCATCGTGGCCGCCCGGCGGCGTCAGGGAGAGTAGCACCGACCGTATCCCCGGCGCATTCAACCGGTCCGACGCCGTTGGCCCGGAGCGGGAGTCTCGATCTGACCGCGAGATGAGGCTGCGGCGTCGTTTGCACCGGGGGCGCTACCTGTTCGACGAGCCGTTACGGCCCGAGGCCGGTTTTGCGACATCATCGGCTCAGACAACCATCCTACTCTCGTGAAGGCTGTACCACCCTCGCAACCGTGAAGACGTCAAAGGATTTTCCGTATGAAATGGATCGCCCTGTTCTTACTGCTCCCCGCCGCACTCTTCGCCGCCGACTTCCCCCTCGAGGACTTCTCCGGCTACGACATCGGCGATGACATCGGTGAATACGCCGACTGGGACCGTGACGACGACGGCGAGTACTTCCTGGTGGCCGACGACGCCGGCAACCGTCTCCTCGAGCTGGACGATTACGCCACCGGCGGGCTCTACGCCGGTTATACCTGCGACGGCGGCGGGCTCATCGACGACGGACTCGTCAGCATGGACTTCCGCTTCAACGGTGATGACTGCTACATGGCACTCACCGCCCGCGCTTTCGACGATGAAGCCTACATCGGCGGCCTGCAGATCCTTACGCCGCCCTACGGCTTCGCCTTCACCGCGATCATCAACGGCGGCGGCGACTACACCATCCTCTCACAGGATGTCGTTATCAACGCCTACGCCGACACCTGGCACACCCTGGCCCTCGAGGCTATCGGCTCCGATCCCGTCGAGCTAACCCTCTCGCTGAACGGCAGTCCCGTCTCCAGCTCCATCGACGACACATATCTATACCAGGCGGGATGGTCCGGCTTCGGCGCCGCCTACGAAGTCGATATCGACTACATCCACGCCGACAACTTCTCCATCGACGACTACACCACCGCCGTCGAGGAGGCCTCCTTCGGTCGCATCAAGGCCCTGTTCTAGCCGTTCCCCACCACCACATGAACGGGGCTCAGCCCCCGATCAAGCAGACCATGCTCTATATCGGCGTGCTCGAGGTCGAGCTCTATCTGCCCGAGGCCCGCAGCCTCAAGGACCGCCGCCGGGTGGCGCGCTCCCTCAAGGACCGGGCAGTCAACCGCTACCACGTCGCCGCCGCCGAGGTCGGCGACGCCGATCGCCCGCGCCGCCTGACCCTGGCCTTCACCACCGTCGCCGGTTCCCACTCCACCGTTCTACAGACCCTGGACACCCTGGAGCGCCTGGCCTATGCCGCGGAAGCGGAAGTCGTCGAGGTCCGCCGGGCGCTGCGCAGCGCCGAGGACCTCTGGGGTTGAGCGCCCGCTCGGCTTGACCGGTCCGCGGTCATCGGGTATCATGGAGAACACTCGATACGTGAGCGTCGACAAAATCCAACGCCAACCCCCATAACCCGATTGACTGACTTGCAGCCCCTCGCCCAGTGGTGGTTTTCCAACCTCGACGCCGGCGCCGACCGGTGAGCTGAAACCGCACCCGCCGCCGGTGCCTTTTTTTTGCCCGGACGCGTCGACGACGATAACGCCCGACAGCCCATCGACGACCGGCGCCCCGGCAAAACCTCGTCGATTCGATGACCCTCGGCCGCGCCCGGCTTTGGCACATTTCTTGCGGAGAGGGACTCGGCCTTGGGCGGAAGGCGGCCCCGCCCTGCTGCAAGAAATGTGCCAAAGCCTCCCCGGCGAATACCCGAAGGCTTCATTGGCCGCTTGGCCGGTTTTGCCGGGGCGCTGCGGCGTGATTCCGGCGATTGCTCTGGTTCGGAAGGTTCTCAACCCCTTCGGGTTCGTTAGCGCTCGGGAGTGACTGTTGCCTGCAAGCTATCGATTGTTAACCGGATGAGCCATCCTATCCGTCGCGCGACAGGTCTTCACCGAGGGACGGTCCGGTCTGAAGCGGTGGTCATGTTTACCGCATGGTTGCCGGTTCCCCGACGTTAACTTGTCAGCTTTCGTGTACGGTGAATCAGTTAGATAGCATCTTGCCGGACTTGACGTGTCGCACGGAGACGCCCCGGAAAACGAAGCGCGACAAGCGGGCATACTGAACAAAGCGGTTTGCGTAAACCAATCCTTACCGCCCTTGATTCAATCTTCGCAGAGGCTCCGCAGATGCCCGGATTGAGCATCCCTCCCGCCCGCGGCCCCTGGTTCGGCGGCGTTCCGCCGGGAGCGTAAGCGACCGGTACCCAGCCCTTTACCCGGTTATCAAACCCGAGAACACCCCGGACACCGCGGAGATCCGCCGGTGCCCGCGGGGTCAAGCTAGGAGGC